>JACCUS010000284.1 GCA_013811715.1 Nocardioidaceae bacterium | reverse complement strand
CGTCGCCGATGTGATCGCCGACGTGGTCGAGACGGGTTCCACCATGCTGCAGGCGGGTCTCGAGACGTTCGGTGAGCCGATCCTGCTGTCCGAGGCGGTGCTCGTCACCCGAGCAGGCGCGGGCGACCCCGGCGGCTACGAGATCTTCTCCCGCCGGGTCCGCGGCGTCCTCGTGGCGCGCAGCTACGTGATGATGGACTACGACATCGAGTCGACGTCGGTGGAGTCGGCCTGTGCGATCACCCCCGGCATCGAGTCGCCGACCGTGTCCCCTCTTCAGCGCGCCGGTTGGTTCGCCGTCCGCGCGATGGTGCCGCGCGACGATGCTCACCGGGTCATGGACCAGCTGTACGACCTCGGCGCCCGCGGGATCCTGGTGACCGACATTCATGCCTGCCGACTCTGACGGTCGCGCCCCAGTGAGCCTGCCGCGCACCTACCGGCCGCTTGGAACTCGGATCGTCGCCGTCGCGGCCGCTACCGCCCTCGTCGGCGCCGTGACGTTCCTGTGGTCGATGCTGCCGGGCTCGGTGCGAGGCGAGTTCACGGTGTTCCAGCGGATGACGGTGCTGGCGCTCTTCGCGGGCATCTTGCTGGTGCTCTACGGGTTGTTCCGCACGTCGGCGCGTGCCGACGAGTCCGGTCTGCGGGTGGTCAACATCTACAAGGCACGGCAGCTCGAGTGGCCACAGGTCATCTCGCTGTCGCTCAACCCCAACCGGCCATGGGCGATGCTCGACCTCGCCGACGGCGAGACGCTCGCGGTGATGGCGATCCAGAACGCCGACGGGGCGAGGGCGTCACGGTCGGCCCGCGAGCTCGCCGCGGTCATCGCTGAGCGCTCGCGCACCGACCATGACGGCTGAACGTCACCGCGAGGCCGCGAGTGGGACAGCTGCGGCGAGGGCGACGATGGCACTCTCGAAGCACTCCATCGGGGGCGAAACGAGCCCGGCTCCCACCTGACCGACTCCGGCGACGCGTCCAGCCATGCCGGTGTTGATCTGGGGCAGGTGCCCGGTCCGCAACACCGAGGTGACGTCGATCCCGGTCGGCGTACCCCGGAAGTCCAGGATCGGTAGGGCCCAGCGCGGGTTCTCGCCCACACAGAGGTCGTACATCCGGCGGGTGGTCGCAAGCGCGTCGGACACCGACCCACCCACCAACCGCACGATGGCCGGAGCCGTCGCCATCGCGAAGCCACCGATTCCTGCTGTCTCCGTGATCGCGGAGTCCCCGATGTCCGGGTTGGCGTCGTCAGGCCCGTAGTCACCGAGGTAGAGGCCGTCGGCCACCTGCGCCGGACCGGTGAACCACTCGTCGCCGAGCCCGGACACCTGGATGCCGAAGTCGGTGCCGTTGCGAGCCATGGTGGTGACGACGGTCGACCCAGGGAAGCCGCTGGCGGCAACCGTCATCAGCTTGCAGGCAGGCATCACCAGGTTGAGGAAGAAGTGGTCGTTGTCCGACACGAACGCCACGACATCGGCGACGTCGCCTGTCGGCAGGCCCGACCGGATCAGCGCCGGCAACAGCTCCTTGAGCAGCATCAACGTCCCCGCCCGGTTGCGGTTGTGCCCCTCGTCGCCCATCTGGACCAGCTGGGCGACGATCGCCACGATGTCGATCCCACCGGTCGCCCGGGTTGCCGTCTGCAAGGCCGGGCCGAGGACGTCGCGCATCCACCGAAGCCGTTCGATCACGTCGGGGGAGTAGGCGCCGTACCGCAGCACCTTGCCGAGCCCCTCGTTGAGAGAGCACCAGGAGCGGTGCCCGTGGACATCGTCGTGCAGCTCGAACATCCACATCGAGCGGGACACGACCCCGGCCATCGGGCCGACAGCTCCCAGGTGGTGGGCCGGCTCGAACGTGAAGTCACCAGCATCGAGCTGGGCCTCGGCCTCCTCGGCGGTGTCTGCAAGCCCTTCGTACACGACCGCGCCGATGAGAGCACCCCGAAGCGGTCCGGGCATCCGATTCCAGCCGATGGGTGGTCCGGCATGCAGGAAGTGCCCTGGTCGCAGGTCGAGGGCCTCGTGAGCAGGGCGTACGTCGACAAGCGTCGCAGCTGCCGACGTCAGCGCGGCAAGGGCAGCGGCGTTGGCCTCCAACCGTCGACGGTCGAGCATCACCCTGATGAGGGCATCCTCGGTGCCGGGGACCGGCGGGGACCAGGCCACCTCTACGGTCGCGACGCCCTGTGCGCGCAGCGAGTCGGCGAACATCTGAGCGCCGGCAGTCACCACTGTGAGACCCGCGCCGTGTCCTGCTGTCATGTGCTGCTCCTCTGGATCACGGCGATGGCATCGCGGGTCGCTGCGGCGTTCGACGCGTGCACGACAGCCCCGGCGTCCACGAGGGTGGCGGCCTGCCCTTCGAGGTCCTGTGGGT
>JACCUS010000207.1 GCA_013811715.1 Nocardioidaceae bacterium | reverse complement strand
CCGCGCCGGTAGCGGTCCCACCGTTCTTCCACAACACCACCGGCCGCGCCGCCGCTCAACTGCACCGAGCCGGCCGGGGGGCGGAAGCGTTCTGCGATGCTGGACCGCCGCCGATCGATCTCGATGATCCGCCGCCGCGTGGCCACGCCGTAGCCAAAGCGCTCATAGATGCCGCCCTCGCTGGCCGTGAGGCACGCCACCGGTTCGCCGCGATCGGCGATGTCCTCGTGCACGTCGCCCATCAAGCGACGCAATAGGCCCTGGCGCCGGTGCGTCACGGCCACGGCCACCCACGTGACGCCTGCCATCGGGATCGTCGTGAGGCCTGGCAACGTCATCTCGAACGGGTCGGATCCAGCGGCGCCCACGATCACCCCATCGTCGAACGCCAGGCGGTACCGCTCGAGGTCCATCGTCGGCCGTGTCACCTCTCGGTCCTCGGGCGTGTACGCGCCCGAACCGAACGATCGGGCGTCGAATTCGGTGAGTGGCCCGAAGTCGTCCTCGCCGGGGGTGCGGATCTCGATCACGCCCCAGTGTGCCCCGCCGGCGACGCGCCAGGAACCGCGTTTCGCGGCGATGTCAGCGACCGGAGTGGCCGAAGCCACCGCCCCGGTCGCCGCCGTCGAGCGCGTCGACGACGTCCCAGGCCACCTCGTCCACGCGCTGCACGAGGAGCTGGGCGATGCGGTCGCCGCGCAGGACATGGTACGGCTGCACCGGATCCGTGTTGATCAGCACCACCTGGACCTCACCCCTGTAGGCGGCGTCGATGAGTCCTGGAGAGTTGACGAGGGTAACGCCGTGGTCGAGGCCCAGCCCGCTGCGAGGCAGCACGAGACCGGCGTGCCCTGGCGGGACGGCGATGCTGATCCCGGTGGGTACCGACCGGCGACCGCCGCCTGCCTCGAGCGTGGCATCGCATCGGGCGTACAGGTCGATCCCGGCGTCGCCACGGCGGGCGTACGAGGGGACTGGTAGGTCGGGATCGAGGCGCACCACAGGCACCGACAACGGCATCCGTCGAGAGTAGTAGCGGGCGCTAGAACGGCACGCCCGATGCGATCGGTACTCTCGACGTGATGGACGCCCGATCGACTCGTCCGCCGTCGGTCGATGCGCTCGCCAGGACGCTGTCGGGCCTGCCCCATCCGTTGCTCGTGGACGCTGCGCGCGAGGCGATCGCCGTCGGCGCGCCGCAGCAGGCGCAAGCGCTCGCAGACGCCCGCCGGCGGGCGTTGCACACAGGTGTTGTCAACGCAACGGGCGTGCTGCTGCACACGAACCTCGGGCGGGCACCGTATGGGTACGTCAGTGTCGCCCGTCCCCTGACGGTCGAGTTCGACCTCGAGACCGGCGAGCGTGGCTCGCGCCAGCACCCCGTGGGCGCACTGCTGGCCAGGCTGTGCGGCGCCGAGGCGGCGATGGTCGTGAACAACAACGCCGCCGCCGTGCTGCTCGTGGTGGCGGCACTGGCTGCTGGCCGGTCCGTGGCCGTGAGCAGGGGCGAGAGCGTGGAGATCGGTGGTTCGTTCCGCGTGCCGGAGGTGATGGACCAGTCCGGCGCCACGCTCGTCGATGTCGGCACCACGAACCGCACGCGTCTCGACGACTATCAGCGGGCCATCGACCGCGGCGACGTCGCGCTGGTGCTGAAGGTCCATCCCAGCAATTACCGGATCGAGGGTTTCGTCGAGTCGTGTTCCGTCGAGGAGTTGGCCGGGCTCGACGTGCCTGTCGCCGTCGATCTCGGCAGCGGGCTCGTCGATGCCGCCTGCCCGTGGCTGACCGGTCCGCCTCCGGCGTGGCTGCAGACGGAGCCGGCGGCTCGCCAGACGCTCGCCGCTGGGGCGGGGCTCGTCACGTTCAGCGGTGACAAGCTGTTCGGTGGGCCGCAGGCCGGGATCATCTGCGGCCGGGCCGACCTCGTGGAGCGCTGCGCCCACCATCCGCTCGCTCGCGCCGTGCGTCCTGGCGGCCTGGTGCTCGGTGCGATGCAGGAGCTGTGCCTGACCTACCTCGCTCGTGACGGCGCCTCGATCCCGTTCTGGCGCCTCGCCACCGTCCCGGTCGCCGAGCTGGAGCAACGGGCCCGGGCGGTCGCCGAAGCAATCGGTCCGGTGCCCGGTGCGGAACCTGTGCCCACACAGGCCCTCTGCGGTGCCGGATCCACGCCGGGCATGACGATCGACTCGGCCGGCGTTGCCGTGCCCGGCGACGTGCTCGCCGCTCTGCGCCGGCACGACCCACCCGTGATAGCCCGGGTGCACGAAGATCGCACGGTGCTCGACATGCGCACCGTCGAACCGGGCGACGACCGGCACGTCGTCAGCGCCCTGCGCCACGTCGCCCACTCCCATTCATGACGGTCATCGTCACGGCCGGTCACGTGGACCACGGCAAGTCGACGCTGATCCGGGCGCTGACGGGCATCGACCCCGACCGTCTCGAAGAGGAGCGCCGCCGTGGGCTGACCATCGACCTCGGCTTTGCGTCCATGACCCTGGCGTCCGGGCGTCGCATCGGATTCGTCGACGTGCCCGGCCACCAGCGCTTCGTGAGCAACATGCTGGCGGGCATCGGGCCAGGTGGGTCAGGCAGGCACCTCGGCTGCCTGCTCGTCGTCGATGCCGCCGAGGGATGGCGAGCTCAGAGCGAGGAGCATCTGCGCATCGTGGACCTGCTCGGTGTGCCCGGCGTGGCCATCGCCCTCACCAAGGCCGATCTCGTGGACGACGAGATGCAGCAACTCGTCGGCGAGGAGGTCGAGCAGCGGGTGGCCGGTACGACGCTCGCCGGCGTGCCGATCGTTGCGGTATCGGCTGAAGACGGCACAGGTCTCGACGAGCTGACGCGCGTGTTCGACGGGTTGGACGACGGACCGGACGGGGGTGGCGATCGCACGAGGATGTGGATCGACAGGGTGTTCGTGGCTTCGGGCCATGGCCCGGTGGTCACGGGAACGCTCACCGGCGGCTCGCTGGAGGTTGGTGCAGAGGTGGCGATCGAGCCCGGCGGGCGGCAGGCTCGGGTGCGGCGCATCGAGATGCACGGCGAGCAGGTCGAGGCTGTCGGCGCTGGAAGCCGAGTGGCGCTGAACATCGCCGGCGTCAGCCATCACGACCTCTGGCGCGGCCTTGCAGTTGTGGCGCCAGGCCGCTGGCACCAGGCTCGGGTGGTCGACGCCGAGCTGCGCGTGCTGGCCGGGCTCGACCACGACATCAGCAGGCGGGGCGCCTACGTCGTCCACATCGGCACCGCAGCGCAAACGGCGACGTTGCGCGTGATCGGCGCCGACCGCGTGGCCACCGGCTCGTCGGGCACGGTACGCCTCCACCTGCCACAGCCCATCCCGTGCCAGCCGGGGGACCGGTACGTGTTGCGCGACGCCGGGCGCGGCATCACGATCGGCGGCGGTGAGCTGCTCGACGTGCAGCCCGTGCTGCCCATCAGCCGCGCCCGTCCTGACCGATCGGTCGAGCGGGTCGTCGCCGAGCGCGGCTTCGTCGACGCTGCCGAGCTCGAGCGGCTCACCGGCCTGGTGGTGGAACCGACGCTCGGCCGCTGGGTGGCGGCGCCCGACGCCGTGCGCCTCATGGGCGACGACCTCCGCCAGAGGGTCGAAGCCGCCGGGGCGATAGGCCTCGACGTGGCCGCCCTCGACGATCGCCAACGCCACGTCATCAGCGCCCTGGACGGCGTGGTCTTAGCTGCGGGCCGAGCCCGTCCCGTGGAATCGGCGGACGAGCTGGATCAACACCCGGTGCTCGCTCGCCTGGCCGCCGGGGGTGTCCGGCCAGAGGATCCCGAGGTCGACCGAGCAGTGTTACGCCAGCTCCAGCGCCGTGGGCTGTTGATCGAGCGCGACGGACTGTGGTTTCACCCGGATGCCATCGACGCGGCCGCCGACACTGCGGCCACCCTGCTGGCGGCGCAGCCGGAGGGCTTCACGGTGTCGGAGTTCCGCCAGGCGATCGACGTCAGCCGCCGCTACGCCCTCCCGCTGCTGGCCGAGCTCGACGCCCGCGGGCTGACCAGGCGTCGCGGCGACGTACGCGTAGCCGGGCCGAACCTGACGCCGAGGCGCGATCAGGAAGCCGC
>JACCUS010000158.1 GCA_013811715.1 Nocardioidaceae bacterium | reverse complement strand
GGACCAGACCGTGTGTAGCGTGGCTTACGATCTGCTGCGGCGCTGAGCGGCTGCGGCCAGCCAGCACCGATCCCCAGGAGGACGTCGATGACCGAAGGTGCCCGGGCGAGCGTCGGAGTGGTCGGGCTAGGGGCGATGGGCCGTCCGGCAGCGGAGTTTCTCGCGGCCTCGGAGTTCGACACCTTCGTCTACGACCTCGACGCGGCGGCGCTGGAAGCCATCGCCGAGAAGGGCGCCACGCCCACGTCGTCGCTGAAGGAGCTGGCCGAGGGGTCGACCGTCATCTTCGTCTTCGTGCCCTCTGACGACGACGTCCGCACGGTGTGCCTCGGCGAGGACGGATTGCTCGCCGGAGCGCAGACCGGCTCGGTGCTCGCTATCTGCAGCTCTGCCCTGCCCGAGACCTGCGAGGCGGTCGCCGCCCAGGGGGCTGAGCGCGCTGTCGACGTGCTGGACGCGGCGCTGACCGGCGGTGTCCGGGGTGCGGAAGCCGGAGAGATCAACCTGCTGGTCGGTGGCGACGAGTCGGTGCTCGACCGGATCCGGCCGACGCTCGACCCCTGGTGCGGGTCCGTCCACCACATGGGTGCCCTGGGCACGGGGCAAGTCGGCAAGACCGTCAACAACCTGGTGCACTGGGCGCAGATCTCCGCGATCCACGAGGCGCTGCAGTTCGGTCAGCGGCTCGGCGTGGCCCCCACAAAGCTGCGCGAGGCGCTCAAGGACGGCCCGACCGACAGCCGCACGCTGCGCGAGATCGAGCAGATGCGCTTCACCTGGCACAAGAAGGACCTGGCCAATGCGTTCGCCATGGCGCAGACCGTCGAGCCGCCGATCGAGCTGCCTGTCGCTGAGACCGCGCGCGAGGCGATGCTCTCGATCACCGTCGACAGCGTCGCCGCGCTGCTGGCGGACAGGCAGCCCGACCCCGATCCCGCGCGGGCCTGAGCGCCCGCAGGAGGAGCAGACCCCATGCCGCAGTACCGGGTAGCAGTCGACACCGGCGGAACGTTCACCGACTTCGTCTTCCTGCGGGAGGACACCGGGGAGCTCTCGATCGCCAAGCGGCTGTCCACACCGCATGACCCGTCCGTGGCCATCATGGAGGGGGTCGACGTTCTGCTGGCCACCCCGGATGCCGAGAGGGTGACCTACTTCTCCCACGGCACGACGGTGGGCACCAACGCCCTGCTCGAGGGCAAGGGCGTGCGCACCGGCCTGCTGGTCAGCGAGGGCTTCCGCGGCATCTACGAGGTGATGGAGCAGTCGCGGCCGCACGGGCCGGCCCTGTTCGACCTCAACTACGAGAAGCCCGCCCTGCTCGCGACGCAGAGCCGGACGGGCGAAGTGCGCGAGCGGGTCGACTACCGCGGCGCGGTGCTCGTCCCCCTCGACGAGGATGCGCTGCGCGAGACCTTGCGCGGCCTGCAGGGCAAGGACATCGAGTCCATCGCCGTCTGCCTGCTCTTCAGCTACCTCCACCCCGATCACGAGCGGCGGGTGCGGGAGATCATCGGCGAGGAGCTGCCCGGCTGCGTCGTGTCGCTGTCGTCGGACGTGCTGCCGCAGATCCGTGAGTACGCCCGCCTGTCCACCACGGTCATCAACGCCTACCTGCAGCCGATCCTCGAGCGCTACCTCCGGAGCCTGCGTATGCGGCTGGTCGACGTCGGCGTGACCACCGCGCAGGCCTACGTCATGCAGTCCAACGGCGGGACGGCCACCTTCGACAAGGCCGCGCAGAAGGCCGCGGCGACACTGCTGTCCGGTCCGGCCGGCGGCGTGACCGCTGGTGCCCGGCTCTCCCGGATGTGCGGCGTGAACAACATCATCACCTTCGACATGGGGGGCACGTCCTGCGACGTGGCCCTGATCGAGGGCGGTGCACCTCGGCTCACCAACGGTGGCCTGATCGCCGGCCGCCAGGTGGCGCTGCCGAGCCTTGACATCGACACGGTCAGCGCCGGCGGCGGCACCCTTGCCGGCGTCGATGCGCAGGGTGTGCTCAAGGTCGGCCCCGACAGCGCGGGCTCGGTGCCCGGACCGGCCTGCTACGGCCGCGGCGGCAC
>JACCUS010000156.1 GCA_013811715.1 Nocardioidaceae bacterium | reverse complement strand
CCTCCACGAACTCAGCCTGGATTCGCAGCACCCGCCACGGGTCGGTGTGCACCCACTCACTGGGGTTGCGCGAGTCGAGCAGGCGCTGGTCCGTCGTCTGGGCCTCCACCTGCCCGCGCCGCATGACCACCGGACCACGCCGTCGCTCGGCAGGTGGGGCGGTGCTTTCCTCATCCATGGCGACCAACCTAGTGCCCCGAGTCAGGACAGCCATGTCGTCATGACGTCGAGGCAGGATCGCAGCTGGGTCAGGGGTACGTGCTCGGCCTGCGTGTGGGCCAGCTCGGGGTTGCCGGGGCCGAAGTTGACGGCCGGGACGCCGAGCGAGCTGAAGTAGGAGACATCTGTCCACCCGAACTTGGGGGAGGCAGTGCCGCCGACCGCCGCGAGGAAGGCAGCCGCCGCGGGCCGGTCGAGACCGGGCAGGGCGCCGGGGGCGCTGTCACTGACCTCGACGTCAAAGCCTGAGAAGATGTCTCTCAGATGTGCCTCGGCCGCTGCGACACTACGGTCGGGAGCAAACCGGTAGTTGACGCTGACGGTGCACGAATCGGGAATGACGTTGCCGGCGACGCCGCCGTCGACGTACACCGCATTGAGACCCTCGTGGAAGAGCAGGCCGTCGATCTCGGGCCGCCGTGGCTGGTAGGCCCGCAGCCGGTCGAGCACCTCGCCGGCTGCGTGGATGGCGTTCACGCCGTTCCACGACCGGGCGCTGTGTGCGCGGGTGCCCGTTGTGGTCACGTCGACGCGCATGGTGCCCTGGCAGCCTGCCTCGACCTGGGCGTTGGACGGCTCCATCAAGATCGCGAAGTCGCCCTCGAGCACCTCGGGGCGCACGGCCGAGATCAGCGTCAACCCGTTGCGGTCCGCCTCGACCTCCTCTGCCTCGTAGAAGACGTACGTCACGTCGCAGTTAGGCGCCGCAAGGCTCGCCGCCAGCATGAGCCCGACCGCCACACCGCCCTTCATGTCGCAGGACCCGAGTCCGTGCAGCAGCTCGCCGTCGTTGCGGGACGGCAGATTGCCGTTGAACGGCACGGTGTCGACGTGGCCGGCGATGATGACGCGCTCATCACGGCCGAGCGACGTACGCGCCACCAGCGAGTTCTGGTGCCGCCACAGGTCGAGCCATGGCACCGGGGCAAGCGACTGCTCGATCGCGTCGGTGATCGCCGTCTCGTCGCCGCTCACCGACGCGATGTCCACCAGGGCGGCCGTGAGGTCGACGATGTCTGATTCCAGGTCAAGGGATGTCATGGCGCCATCCTTGCGGATCTGCCCTCGACGAGCCGTCAGCGCACGAACGCGCAGAACTCCTTTGTCCGAGCTCTGGAGCGCTTGTCGCCGTACCGCCGCTACGAGATGGTGGTCGACTGTGTCGATCCACGCGGGATCCGACCGCTGCCGCGTCCTGGGCCGCGTCGCGACCTGCGAGCCGACGACCTCTTCACGGCAGTCGGTAGCGTTGACCCCGTGACCACGCCCGCCGCCAATGCTTGGGGCTTCGGCCTGGCGACTCTCGATCCCACTGACGCCGTCTTGGACGTGTGGTTTCCCGGGCCAGCCCTCGGGCCTGCTTCGGACGACGACCACCCCCCTGATGAGCTGCTCGCGCTCGAGAGCCGAGACACAGTCCGAGACGTGGAGCGCAAGGTCGTCCACGTGGTCATCGGCGACCTCGCCGCCGCCCCCCGCGACACCGCCGACGTCTGGCTCCGTCTGCACCTGCTCAGCCACCGGCTCGTGGCCCCGCACGGCCAGAACCTCGACGGTGTCTTCGGCCTGCTCGCGAACGTCGTCTGGACGACGCTCGGCCCCTGCGCCGTCGACGGTTTCGAGAGAGTCCGGCTCCGTGCCCGCACCGCCGGCGTCGAGGTCGGCGTTCTCGGGGTCGACAAGTTCCCGCGGATGACCGACTACGTCGTCCCGAGCGGCGTACGCGTCGCCGACTCCAGCAGGGTGCGGCTCGGCGCTCACCTCGCGTCCGGGACCACCGTCATGCACGAGGGCTTCGTCAACTTCAAC
>JACCUS010000153.1 GCA_013811715.1 Nocardioidaceae bacterium | reverse complement strand
GCCTGGAGCCGGTGACGACGTGGGACGCGATCGGCGTTGCTGTCGGCGTCGGAACGCCCGAGCAGATCCGCGCGGTGGCCGCGACGGAGGGCATCGAGTACGTCGAGGGAGACCAGCGCCTCGAGTACACGCTTGACACCTCCCACCAGGCGACCCGCGGTGACGTGGCGCGCGAGACGTTCACCGACGCCCAGGGACGGCCGATCGACGGCTCCGGCACCTCCATCGCGGTGGTCGACTCCGGTATCGACGGCACTCACCCGATGTTCCAGTGGCCCGAGAGCTCGGGTAAAGAGGGCAGCAAGGTCACCCGCAACCTGGAGAACGTCTGTCTGCTCGGCGACTTCGACGGCCAGTTCACCGGCGCCTGCCTGGTCGACGAGCCGACCAACAACACCGACACGAACTCGGCCGGCGGCCACGGCACCCACGTGGCGGGCATCGCCGCCGGGGTGGACGTCACCCTCCCCGACGGCCGCCAACTGCACGGCGCCGCCCCTGGCGCGGAGCTGGTGGGCATCTCCACCGGCAACGCGCTCGTGCTGTTCGGCACCAACGTGGGTCTGAACTGGATCCTCGAGCACCACGAGAACCCGTGCGAAGGCAACCTGCCGACCAGGCCCCAGGTGTGCGACTCGATCATCTCCACGAACCACTCCTACGGTCCGATCGACGGCGGTGAGTACGACCCCAACAGCGCCACCGCCAAGCTGCAGGACGCACTCGTCGCCGAAGGGATCGTGAACAACTGGGCGGCGGGGAACGACGGCGGCGACGGCAGCGAAGACATGGTCAGCCCCTACGCCAAGAGCCCCACCCGGGCGTGATGGGCGTCGCCAGCTACGACGACGCCAACACCGGGACCCGCAACGGCGCGGTGTCCAGCTTCAGCTCCCGCGGCGAGAACGGCGACCCGACCAGCTACCCCGACATCTCCGCTCCCGGCTCCAACATCACCTCCGCGTGCCGCCCGACGCTGCCGATCTGCCAGAGCGGCGAGTACCTCGACTACGGCACGATCAGCGGTACGTCGATGGCGACTCCGCACATCGCCGGGATCGTCGCGCAGCTCTACCAGGCAGACCCGACCATCACCCCGGCGGAGATCGAGGACGTGCTCGAGGACAACGCCTACAAGTTCACCGACGGCGGCAACTACGAGTCCGACCCCCGCAACGCCGACGACACGACGTCGTACGACAAGGGGCACGGACTGGTCGACGTCGCTGCGTCGGTCGCCGAGCTGTTCGGGGTCCCGGCGCCGCCGGCCGATGACGAGCAGACCTGCACGGCGGGGCAGCCGCAGCTGACCGACGAGCAGGGAGACGCCCTGGGCTTCGACCCGGAGAGCACCCAGCTCAACGAGCCGCCGCTGGACATCCTCACCGGCTTCCTGACTGCCGCCGGCAACGACGCGACCTTCCACCTGACGGTCGACGACCTGCGCGCCACCCCGCCGACCGGCGCTGAAGGAGAGTACTTCGAGTACTTCTTCGACTACGGCGGCAGCACGTACTCGGTCGTGCTGAGCCGAAGCGTCGTACGCGGTGAGACCTTCCGGCTCCGGGACAGCGCGAACAACAGGATCGCGACCCTGGAAGGGAGCTTCGACGTCGCCGCCGACGAGATCACCGCCACAGTGCCGGCTGGAGTCCTCACCCCGGCGGTCGCCGACGGCGCGACCTTCGAGGGCTTCGAGATCATCGCATGGCGGCTTGAGGGCGTGCTGTTGCTCCGCGCCGACGACGCGATCGGCTTGTGCCCGTTCACGGTGGGTGGCGTCGCCGGTGGCGGCGAGGTGAACAGCCCGCCGGTCGCCACGGCCGACATCAGCCCGGACCGGCCGCGGGCGGGTGAGCCGGCGACTTTCGACGCGAGCGGCTCGACCGACCCCGACGGTGACGCGCTGACCTACCGCTGGGACTTCGACGACGGCACCCAGGACAGCGGCGAGACCGTGCGGCACACCTACGCCAAGGGCGGCCGGTACGTCGTCACGCTCACCGTCCGGGACGGCAACGGCGGCGTGGACCTCGACCGGGAGACCCTCAAGGTCCGGGGCGTCGGCGGGTAATCGTTTCGCGCTGGCGGAGGGGGCGTTGTGAGCGGCATCATTGAGGCGTGTCCGCTGGACTGTCTGCCCGGCCGGCACATCGATGTTGAGACCTTGAAGGAGGTGCTTCGATGAAGCGAGTGCTTGTTCGGCTGCTCAGCCTGTATCTGCTGTTCGCGGTTATCGGTCGGTTCGTGGAAGGCATGGGTGCGGCGCGCTGCGATTGCTCGGAAGGTTGCTGGTGCAAGCGGCCGGGGCTCAGTGCTTTCCGTTGGGTGTTCCCCTACGGCCATCGGTCGTAGCTCATGCCCAACTGCTCCGGTGGTCGAAGGGAAGGGCCCCAGGCTGTGACGCAAGCCTGGGGCCTTCCTTGGCCTCGATCGGGTTGAGTTGCTCTGCGTCGAGCAGGCCTCACTTGATCTTGAAAAGGGCCGTGATCGATGAGCCGTCCAGCGTCGTCATCGTGGTGGCGTAGCAGCTGCCTGCCCCGGTGGGGGTCTTCCAGTTCTGGATGAACTGGCCGCCGGTGCTGTCATAGCGCAGGCTGGTCCCACCGGTGGTCACGAACTCGATGGCGTCTTCCGTGCCTGTTCCGTTGGTGCAGCTGACCCTTTGGGTCTTGAAGCTTTGGACAGTTGACGTGCTGGTCAGCTCGTTGGCGCCGGCGAAGACCTCGAACTTCAGCGGAACCGTGCTGCCACCCTTCACCGTGTTCCACACCCCGGCCATGTCGACGGGGGAGTAGAAGCCCTTCAGCTCCCAGGCCAGCACGGTGTAGTCGAGCTCCGCCGTGGCTTTGTTGCCGGCGTTGTCGGTCGCGGTCGCGGTGTAGGTGTGCGACCCGACAGAGGTGCCGCCACCGGTGACGACGCAGCTGTCGAGACCGGAAAGGGCGTCCGACGCGTCACACGTCGGCGCAGCCGGGTCGTTCCCGAAGTAGTAGCTGCCCGACGGCCCGCCGACCAGACTGACGTTCGGTGCGGTCTTGTCGATCTTGAAGGTCTTGGTGACCGCCCCGGCCGGTGTGGTGTTGTCGGCGGTGTCGGTGAACGCCGGGCTGCCGACCGACACGGCGGTGCCCTCGCCGCTGCTGGCCGCCGTCTTGGTGGCCGTGGCCGGCCCGGACAGGGCGTCGGTGGCGGTGAACGTCACTTCGACGTCGGTGGTGTACCAGCCGTTGGTGCCCTCGGTGCCGGCGACGGTGACGATGTCGCTGATGGTGGGTCCGGTCTTGTCCAGTTTGACGGTCACCTGGGTGGCTGCGCTGACGTTGCCGGCCTTGTCGGTGCAGGTGCCGGTGACTGTCTGGCCTGCGGTCTCGGCGCTCACCGGCACGGCTGTCGTGCAGGTGTCGACCCCGCTGGGGCCGTTGTCGCCTGCCGCGGCGAAGCTGACCAGGACGTCGGTGTTGTTCCAGCCGGCGCCGTTGGGTGCCGGGGCCAGGGACGCGGTCGGCGCGTTCGGTGCGGACTTGTCGATGCTGATGCCTGAAACGGTGTCGGTCTCGGTGTTGCCGGCCCAGTCAGTCGCGGTGCCGGTCACCGACTGGTTCGCGCCCTCGCCCAGGGTATTGGAGTCCCCGGTCTCGCCGTCGGCGACACAGCTTTGGACACCAGACCCGGAGTCGTCACAGTGGAACGTGACGGTGACGTCCTGGTTGTACCAGCCGTTGCTGTTGGGGCCGCTACCACTGAGTGAGTGGCTGATGGTGGGGTCGCCGGTATCCACCAC
>JACCUS010000150.1 GCA_013811715.1 Nocardioidaceae bacterium | reverse complement strand
TCAACAAGTCCGATGTGGCGGACCCGTTGGCCGTGTCGCGGCTGCTGACCCGTGAGCCGCATGCCGTGGTCGTGTCGGCGCGCAGCGGTGACGGTCTTCACGACGTACTCGCCGCCATCGAGGCCGATCTGCCGAGGCCCTCGGTGCGGATCGATGCACTGGTGCCCTATGCCCGTGGCGACCTCATCAACAAGATGCACGAGTACGGCGAGGTCACCTCGGTCGAGCACACCGCCGACGGGACCAGGGTCCGCGGGCTCGTCAACCCCCGGCTGGCCGGTGAGTTCGAGCCCTTCGCGACCACATCCGCGTCCGCCGCAGCCGCCGGCTGGACAGACGACTGAGACCCGAGGAGTTGCCATGACGAAGACGACGGTCGCCGCGCACCGACGGGTCGCCCGTCTGGCGATGCCGGTTGCAGCCGGTCTGCTGCTGGCCGGATGCGGCGGACAGTCGAGTTCCACCGGCGAGCGCGGCCTGGTGGGTGCGGGACTGGGCGCCATGGCCTTGGTCGCCGATGCCGACATCTCGGCCGAGGCGGACCTCACGCCCGTCAGCCAGGTCTGCCACAGTGACGCGCTGGCGCCGGGGCAGTCACTCGAATGTGACTGTGCACTTCAGGCCGACCCTCGCCTCGACGAGGACAAGCAGCCCAAGTCCCGCCTGCGCGATTGACGCCGTTGGCCGCGCTGTCGAGACCCATCGAGACGACTAGTCACTGACCCGAGCCGGAGGTGACTGCGGCGGTGCCTCCGACAGCCCGAACCGCTGGTGCACCCGCTGCAGCCATGGCGGCGCCCACCAGTTCGCCTCCCCCGCCAGTCGCATGAACGCCGGCACCAGCACCCCGCGCACCAGTGTGGCGTCCATCAGGATCGCGATGGTGAGACCGACGCCGAACAACTTGATGAAGGTCACTTGCGAGGTGGCGAACGCGATGAAGGTCACCGCGAGCACGCCGGCCGCAGCGGTCATGATCCGGCCGGACTTCTGCAGGCCGATCGCCACCGCTGCCGTGGTGTCACCGGTGCGGTCGTGCTCCTCCTTGATCCGGGACAGCAGGAACACCTCGTAGTCCATCGACAGCCCGAACGCGACGCAGAACATCAGGATCGGGATGGTCGTGTTGAGCGTTCCGGTCGGGGTGAAGTTGAGCAGGTCGGCGCCGTTGCCGTCCTGGAACACCCACACCATCGCTCCGAAGGTGGCACCCAGGCTGAGCACGTTGAGCACGATCGCCTTGAGAGGGATGAGGACGCTGCCGGTCATCAGGAACAGCAGCACGAAGGTCGCCGCGGCGATGATGAGCAGCGCGAGCGGGACCAACCCGAAGATCGACTCCTTGGAGTCGACGAGGTCCGCGGCCGCGCCAGACACGAGGAACGGCGCGCCGGCGTCCAACGCCCGGATCTGGCCGACGAGATCTTCGCCTGCCGGCGACACCGGTTCGACGTCGCTGACCACCTCAAGATAGGCCCCGGTCTCGTCGCCGAAGCGCGGCGCCGATGGACCCGGCTCGGCCACCTTGGAGCCCTCCGCGAAGCTTCCTGTGCTGGTGTCCACCCGGTTCACCTCCGCAAGCGCGGAGATGCGCAGAGCCAGCGCAGTGGTCTGTTCGGGTGTCGCGTCCGGCAGCACCACCGGGAAGGAGCGCGCAGCGCCGCCACCGAACTCGTCGCGCACGCTGTCTCCGACGATGCGTGCCTCGCTGGTCGGTGGCAGGTCACGATCATCGGGCAGGCTGAAAGACACGCCCAGGAACGGCACCGCCAGCGAGACGAGCAGTACCACGACCGGTAGTCCCGTCAGGACCGGTCGCCGCATGACCGCGTGCGACAGCGAATGCCAGAACCCGCGAGCGGACGCGGATGCGCTGTGCTTGCGGCCCACCGCGAACCGGTTCACCCTCGGGCCAAGCACTGCGAGCAGTGCCGGGAGAGTCAGCAGCGCTGCTCCTGCCGCAATGGCGACCACGGCAATGCCCGAATAGGCGAAGGAGCGCAGGAAGTACAGCGGGAAGATCAGCAGCGCGGACAGCGATACGGCCACCGTGATCGCGCTGAACGCGACGGTGCGCCCGGCGGTCTGCAGGGTCAGCGCGACCGCGGCCTGCGTGTCTACCCCCTTGGCGAGCTCCTCGCGGAACCTGGAGACGACGAGCAGGCTGTAGTCGATCGCCAGGCCGAGGCCGAGCGCGGTCGTCAGGTTGATGGAGAAGATGGAGACGTCGGTGGCCAGCGTCACGAGGTAGAGCGCCAAGAAGGTGCCGAGTATCGCGATCGCACCCACCATGAGGGGCAGTAACGCGGCGACGAGGCCGGCGAACACCAAGAGCAGCAGGACCAGCGTTATCGGGATCGCGATCGACTCTGCCCGCGCGAGATCCTCACCGATCGTCTCACCGAGCCCCACGCCAGGTCCACCGATCTGCACGACGAGATCCCCGACCTGGCCGCCGTAGTCGGCCTGCAGACGTTCGGAGACCAGATCCGCCTGCTCCTCGCCCCCGGCGAGACGCACCAGCACCAGTGCCTTGTCCCCGTCCGCGCTGCGCAACCCAGGGTCTCCGCCTCCCGAGTCGGGGGGATTCCAGTAGGACACGACTTGCTCGACCCCGGGTTCAGCCACGAGCCGCTTGGTCAGCTGGCGGCCGCTCCGCGCCGCCCCGGGAGAATCGACGTCTTCGTCGGCACTGACCAAGAGCACGAGATCGGGGCTGCCTGCGTCGAACCGTTCGGCCAAGATCGCCGCAGCGCGTGCCGACTCCTGCTCCGGGTCCTCGAAGCCCCCCGACTTGAGCTTGTCGAAGACAGACAGGCCGGTCAGCACCGAGACCGCCAGAAAGAGGATGGTGCCGACCAACACGAACCAACGGCCGCGGTAGGCGAGGCGACCCAGAAGGGTGAACATAGGCCTGACCGTACTAGTCTGGTAAAGATTAGTCTAGCGGCAACTAGTATAGATTTGGCGCATGGCACCACCCGTCTCGACCTTCGTTGTGCTGGGCCTGCTGGCCAGGCGGCCAGGTTCGGGGTACGACGTCGCCGCCTTCGCGGAGAAGACAGTGCGCCACTTCTGGCCGATCAGCCGCAGCCAGCTCTACATCGAGCTGTCCCGGCTGGAGGAGCTGGGGTGGGCGACCGGCACCGCCGTGCAGCAGGACCGCTACCCGGACAAGCGGGACTACGAGACCACTCCAGCGGGCATTGCGGCGCTACGTGAGTGGCTCGACGAGTCGCCGCATCGGCAGCGGCAGCGCACCCAGGACGCGGTCATGCTCAAGACGTTCCTCGGCTCGTACATGAGCCCGGACCGACTGGCCGACCAGCTGCGGGACTACCGGGAACAGGCCGAGAAGCTCCGCGCCGAACTGTTGGCAGTCGTCGAACACCTCGATGCGAAAGGGCCCACCGGCCCACACCGCTTCGGCCGGGCGACCGCGCGCTACGGCGTGCTGCAGTCCGAGGCGACGATCGCCTGGACCGAGGAGGCTCAGACCCTGCTGGACGTGGAGCGGGGACACGACGCCAGCTGAATCTGGGGCCTCGGGATGCGGCGGGCGTGCGCGATCGTCATTTCTGACCCACGCGGGGTTGCTGGCGGGCGCCAGCTTAGGTGTCTGACTGCGTCAGCAGTTCGGCGAGGGTGTCGAGGTTCGCCCTCACCGTGCGCCTCTGTGCTTTCTCGACGATGGGGTCCGTGAGTCGTCCGAAGACTCCGCCGAGGCCCGAGTCAGCCTCCACCCTGAACGTATACAGAGTCCCAGCGTTCTCTTGTTGCAGCGTATTCGTCACGGTGAAACGCAACTTGCCCTCGACTGCGCGGCTGGCGGCTCGCGTGGGTGGCTGTAGCTCGGTCACCTCTGTGGTCCACTCGAAGCGGCGTCCGAGGATCTTGCTGACACCCCGCCAGTGGGTGCCGACTCGCATCGGGCCCGAATCGACTTGCTCGGCCTCCATGATCGACGAATCCCAGACAGGCAGGTTCTGGGCCGTGGTGAGATAGTCGAACACCTCCTCCGGGGATCGGGCGATGAGCACACTCTCCTCGACGACTGGCATGACGACGTTCCTTCCACCGATTTTGCCGAAACACCCCAGGTGGCGTGCTGGCGACGACACGAACAATCTAGCCCTGCCCAGCCGCTGCTGTCGCGGCTGGGCTCCAGG
>JACCUS010000144.1 GCA_013811715.1 Nocardioidaceae bacterium | reverse complement strand
ACTATGCGGGTGCTTGACCCCGCCATCCTCGAGGACATCGACCGCCTGACCAAGAGCCTGGAAGCCGAGCTCATCGAGTTTCGGCGTGACCTGCACCGGCGCCCGGAGCTCGGCCACCGAGAGCACCGTACGACGGCGGCCATCGTCGATCGGCTCGAAGACGCAGGGCTCGAGCCGCGGGTCTTGTCCAGAGGAACCGGCGTGGTCTGTGACATCCTCGGTGCCGGAGGCGGGCCACCGACCCTCGGCTTCCGCGGTGACATCGACGCCCTTCCGCTGCCGGACACCAAGGACGTCTCCTATCGCTCCCAGGTCGAGGGGCTCGCGCACGCCTGTGGCCACGACGCGCACACCGCAATCGTGCTCGGTGCCGCGCTGGTGCTGGCGGAGCTTCGCCGCCAGGGCCTGTTGACCACCTCGGTGCGGATGATCTTTCAGCCGGCCGAGGAGGAGACGCCCGGTGGCGCGCTCGACGTCCTCGCCGACGGTGAGATCACCGGCCTGGCGCACGTCTTCGCGCTCCACTGCGACCCGAAGCTCGAGGTGGGCAAGGTCGGCCTCCGGCCCGGGCCGATCACTGCCGGTGCAGACAAGGTCCGGGTCAGCATGCGGGGGCCGGGGGGTCACACCGCCCGTCCGCACCTGACGGCCGACCTCGTCTTCGCCCTCGGCGCGGTGATCACCGGACTCCCTGCCCTGCTGTCCCGGCTCGCCGACCCGCGGTCCGGGCTCAGCGTGGTATGGGGGTCGGTCCACGCCGGCACGACGATCAACGCGATCCCACAGAGCGGGTGCGTCGAAGGGACGATCCGCTGCCTCGACGCCTCGGTCTGGGAGTCGGCGCACAACCGGGTGCCCGACCTGATCCGCTCCCTGGCGGCACCCTACGGGGTCGACGTCGAGATCGACATGCACACCAGCGTGCCGCCGTGTGTCAACCACGAGCTGTCGACGCAGATCATGTTCGACGTCGCGGCCGAGCTGTTGGGCGCCGACGGAGTAACCGACACCGACCAGAGCCTGGGCGGGGAGGACTTCGCCTGGATCCTCGGGCGGGCGCCCGGCGCGCTGGGTCGGCTCGGGGTCCGTAGCCACGACGTCGCCGACGGCGGCGACCTCCATCAGGGGGGCTTCGACATCGACGAGTCGGCGATCGCGGTCGGCGTCCGGTTGTTCGCCGCGATGGCAGTGGCGAGGGTCCCCGAGTAGGTCACGAACTGGTATCGACCTCACGGATCGAGTGCCCTGCTTCGGGACAGGCCCGCCCCAAGGGGCTAGAGTCACCCCGGATACGGGCGAGGGTGGGCTTCGTCCTGCGTTTAGGCGCACACCACGTGCAGAGGAGGCGCCGTGAAGAGGACGGCAAGGGTAGTGGCACTAGCCGGTGTCATGACATTGGCATTGGGAGCTTGCGGCGATCGCCCCGAGGAGAATACCGGCAGCAGCGACCCCTCGGAGACGAGTGCGGCGTCTTCGCCCACCGAGGAGGAGGAGACGACCGAGTCCACGTCTGCCCCGCCGGCAGGAAACGCAGACTTCAAGGCCTGCATGGTTTCCGACTCTGGTGGCTTCGACGACAAGTCCTTCAACCAGACCTCCCATGACGGGCTGGAGGCCGCCGTGCAGAAGCTCGGCATCAAGTCCGGGGAGGTCGAGTCGCAGTCCGACAGCGAGTACGCCGACAACATCTCGGCGTTGATCCGCGAGGACTGCAACATCGTGGTGACCGTCGGCTTCCTGCTCGGTGAGGCCACCGAGGTGGCGGCGAAGCAGAACCCGAAGGTCGACTTCGCGATCGTCGACTTCGGCTACCCGAAGCCGCCGGAGAACGTCCGTGGCCTGTCGTTCAACACGGCTGAGCCGTCGTTCATGGCCGGCTACCTGGCTGCGGGCATGACGCAGACCGGTTTGGTCGGCACTTTCGGGGGCGCCAAGATCCCGACCGTCACGGTCTTCATGGACGGCTACTGGGAGGGCGTGAACTACTACAACGAGCAAAACGACACCGACGTGCAGGTGATCGGCTGGGACGAGAAGACCCAGGAGGGCTCGTTCACCGACGACTTCGAGGACAAGATTAAGGGCCAGACCACGGCCGAGACCATGATCCAGCAGGGTGCCGACATCATCTTCCCTGTCGCCGGCCCGGCCGGTCTGGGCGCGCTGCAGGCGGCCAAGGACTCGGGCGGTGAGGTCAACGCCATCTGGGTCGACACCGACGGCTGCGTGAGCGCTGCCGAGTACTGCGACGTGCTACTCAGCTCGGTCATGAAGGGGATGGACACCGCCGTCGAGGACGCCATCACGGACTCGTACAACAAGGAGTTCACCAACGAGCCGTACGTCGGCACGCTGGACAACGGTGGCGTGCAGCTGGCGCCGTACCACGAGTTCGACGATGACATCCCGCAGGAGCTCAAGGATGAGATCGAGCAGCTCAAGCAGGACTTGGTCTCCGGAGAGGTCAAGGTCACCTCGCCGTCGGCGCCGCAGTGACCGCTTCGCGTTGACCGAGGGCGACATTGAGGAAAGCGGGGAGGGACATTTTGTGGATGCCCCTCCCCGCTTTCGGCTCTAAGGTCGAGCCAGGACGGTACCCGACTGGAAGGAGCGTCGACGAGGGATGAACCTGGAGATCAAGGGGTTGACGAAGAGGTTCGGGTCATTCACCGCCACCGACAAGATCGACCTCACCGTGGAGGCGGGGGAGATCCACTGCCTGCTCGGTGAGAACGGCGCCGGGAAGTCGACGCTGATGAACATGCTCTACGGCCTGCTGGATCCCGACGAGGGTGAAATACTGCTCGACGGCAAGCCGATCTCCTTCGACACACCGGGGGACGCGATCCAGGCCGGCATCGGCATGGTGCACCAGCACTTCATGCTGGTGCCCGTCTTCACGGTCGCCGAGAACGTCATGCTCGGCCGCGAGCAGACCCGCGGGCTCGGTGTGCTCAACCGGGCGGCAGCAGCACAGCTGGTACGCGATCTTTCGAAGCGGTACAAGCTGTCCGTCGACCCCGAGGCGTTGGTCGCTGACCTCCCGGTCGGCGTCCAGCAGCGGGTCGAGATCATCAAGGCGCTCGCGAACGACGCGGAGGTGCTGATCCTCGACGAGCCCACCGCCGTCCTCACACCGCAAGAGACCGACGAGCTGATGGCGATCATGAAGTCGTTGCGGGACAACGGCACCTCGATCGTCTTCATCACCCACAAGCTGCGGGAGGTCAAGGCCATCGGCGACAAGATCACGGTCATCCGCCGAGGCGAGGTGGTCGGGACGACGGCTCCCACCACCTCGGAGGCACAGCTGGCGGAGATGATGGTAGGTCGCTCGGTCCGCCTCGAGGTGGACAAGTCCAAGTCCGAGCCCGGCGACGTCGTCCTCGAGGTCAAGAACGTCACCGTCGTCGACCCGCGCGGCGCCACCGTAGTGAAGAACGTCTCCTTCGACGTCCGGGCCGGTGAGATCCTCGGAATCGCCGGCGTCCAGGGCAACGGCCAGACCGAGCTGATCAAGTCGCTGCTCGGGCTGATGGAGCCGGCTGCCGGCCAGGTGTTCCTGGAAGGCCGTGACATCTCCCGGCACAGCCCGCGGGAGAGCCTCGACGACGGCATCGGCTACATCCCCGAGGATCGCTCCCACGACGGCTTCGTCGGCTCGTTCACCGTCCGCGAGAACCTCGTGCTCGACTCGTACAAGCATGGCTCGTACTCCTCGGGCATCGCGCTGCGGCTCGGGGCAATCGCTGAGAACGCCAACGCCCGGATCGAGGAGTTCGACATCCGCACCCAGAGCATGAACGCCCCGGTCGCGTCGCTCTCGGGCGGCAACCAGCAGAAGGTCGTGGTCGCCCGCGAGCTGTCGAGACCGCTCAAGGTGCTGATCGCGTCCCAGCCGACGCGAGGGCTCGACGTAGGTTCGATCGAGTTCATCCACAAGCGGATCATTTCCGCGCGTGACAACGGCACGGCGGTGGTGATCGTCGCCACCGAGCTCGACGAGGTCTTCGGCCTGTCCGACCGTATCGCGGTCATGTGCGACGGTCGGATCGTCGACATCCTCTCCCCCGACATCGAACGCGACCAGATCGGCTTGCTGATGGCGGGAGCGACCGGTCGCGATCGGCAGCAGGCGGCAGAGCATGCCTGACGAGGGAGGCAAGCACCGGCGGCGCGACACCACACCGGCGGACAAGCCCTCGGGCAACCCGTGGGCGGCGTACCTGCCGACGATCAAGGAGACTGCGGCGTCCGTCTTGTTGGCGCTGGTCGTCGGCGCCCTGCTCATCATCGTCAGCGACCGTCGGGTCATCGAGAGCTTCGGCTACTTCTTCAGCTACCCGTGGGACGCGATCCGGAACTCCGGTACTGCGATCGCCGACTCCTACGTTGCCTTGGTGACAGGCTCGGTCGGGTCGTGGAGTGCGATCGGCGAGACGTTGGAGCGGGCCGCCCCGTTGATCTGCGCCGGGCTGGCGGTGACGCTGGCCTTCCGGTCGGGGCTCTTCAACATCGGCGCACAGGGTCAGCTGATCGCCGGGGGCATCTGCGCCGGGTACGTCGGCTTCCACTACGACCTTCCGCCGGTGGTCCACCTGGTGGCCGCGTTGGCTGCCGGCTTGCTCGGAGGCGCCCTTTGGGGTGGCATCGTCGGCCTCCTCAAGGCGAGGACGGGCGCGCACGAGGTCATCACGACGATCATGTTCAACTACATCGCGCTCTCGATCCTCACGTGGCTGCTGACCAAGAACGCGTTCCAAGAGCCTGGGTCGATCAACCCGCGCAGCCAGAAGGTTGCCGGCACGGCGTCCTTCCCCGAGATCCTCGGCGTGCACAGCGGCATCGTGCTCGCGTTGTTGACGGCATTGGGGGTGTGGTGGCTGCTGGAAAGGAGCACGATCGGCTTCGAGATGCGAGCCGTCGGCGCCAACCCCGACGCCGGACGCACCGCCGGCATGAGCGTGCCGGCCGTCTACACGATCGCGATGGTGGTGGCCGGACTGCTCGCGGGCCTGGCCGGAGCCCAGCAGGTGCTGGGGCACGATGATGCGCTCACCGCGAACTTCGGCGGGACCATCGGCTTCGACGCGATCACCGTGGCGCTGCTCGGTCGGGCCACGCCGATGGGGACGGTCTTGGCGGGCTTGCTGTTCGGCGCATTGTCGGTCGGCGGCACGGCGATGCAGGCGTCGGCGGCCACCCCGTTGGCGCTGACACAGGTGCTGCAGGCGTTGATCGTGCTGTTCATCGCTGCTCCCGCCCTGGTCACGGCGATCTTCCGGATGAGGTCGGCAGCCGGCGGCGGCACCATGCTGGCCAAGGGGTGGAACTCGTGACCGCCACCGAGACTGTCGCGACGACGCCGCAGCCCGAGGCGGTCCGAGATCCGGCCGCGCGACGACGTCGACTGAAGGTGGGCGTCACGTTGCTGACCCTCAGCGCGTTGTTGTTCTCCTTCTGGTGGTCGATCGACGGCGAGGTGGTCCAGTACCTCCTGGAAGACCGAACGCTGGAGACCGAGCCGGGCGTGATCAAGGCCCAGCCGGTGACGTTGGCCTGCGCCCTCCTCGTGCTCGCAACCGCGATCATGGCCTTCCTCGGGTGGTTGCGGTGGGGGCTGTACGCGGTGCTGGCCGCGGTCGTGATCGGCGGTGTCTTCGCGCTCGACCTCACGGCGCTCGTCGTGCTGGTGGCCATCGCCGCGGCCTTCGGGGCGCTGGGTTGGCGCTGGCCCGAGCTCGCGACCCCGCTCACCATGATCGTCGTCGGCGCCGCGTTCTTGCTGGGTTTCATGATCTGGGCGTACGCCGACCAGGCGAGTGGGTTCGAACTGGCGATCAGCAACCCCCTGCCCGGGACGTTCGCGATCGCTACACCGCTGATCCTCGGTGCGCTGGCGGGCTGTCTGTGCGAGCGCGCGGGCGTCATCAACGTCGCTATCGAGGGCCAGTTCCTGGTCGGCGCCTTCTTCGCCTCGGTGGCGGCCAGCCTCGCCTACAGCGCCACCACCGGACTGCTCGGGGGGATCGTCGGCGGTGTCGGTCTCGGTGCCCTGCTGGCGCTCTTCTCGATCCGCTACCTCGTCAACCAGGTCGTGCTCGGCGTTGTCCTCGTCGTGCTCGCCAGCGGCCTGACGGCCTTCCTCCTGGACCAGATCCCCGGCAACCCCGCGATCAGGCAGTATCTCAACGAGCCGCCGGTGCTCGAGAGCCTGGCGATCCCCGTACTCTCGGAGCTCCCGGTCATCGGTGATGCCATGTTCAACCAGACGATTCTCGTGTACCTGATGTACCTGTCGGTCGTCGTGGTGGCCTTCGTCATGTTCGAGACCCGGTGGGGGCTGCGGGTGCGAGCGGTGGGGGAGCACCCGACGGCGGCCGACACCGTCGGCATCAAGGTCAGGCGGATGCGCTGGCAGGCGGTGCTGCTCGCGGGCGTCTTTGCGGGACTGGGCGGCGCCTACTACACGGTCGGCTCGACCGGGTCGTTCGACAAGGGCGCATCCTCTGGAAACGGCTTCATCGCGCTGGCCGCAGTGATCATGGGGCGGTGGCATCCGATCTGGGCCACGTTCGCGGCCTTGTTCTTCGGCCTCATGTCCAGCCTGCAGGATCAGTTGAAGCTGCTCACCACGATCCCGGGCGAACTGCTGACCATGACGCCGTACATCGCGGCAGTGATCGCCGTGGCGGGTTTCGTCGGACGGGTGCGCCCGCCGGCCGCCGACGGTGAACCGTACGTGAAGAGCTGATGGCCGAGGGGAGCATGTCAGACGTTGACTGGGCGGAGCTGACGCGGATCGCCACGCAGACGATGGAGCGCGCCTATGCGCCGTACTCCGGCTTTCCGGTCGGGGTGGCCGGGCTTGTCGACGACGGCCGGGTCGTGACCGGATGCAACGTCGAGAACGCCGCTTACGGGGTGGGTCTGTGTGCCGAGTGCGGCTTGGTGTCGGCCCTGCACGCCACGGGTGGTGGCCGGCTGATTGCGGTGGCGTGCGTCGACCGTCGCGGCACTCCGCTGGCGCCGTGTGGCCGTTGCCGACAGCTGCTCATAGAGCACGGCGCGGCGGGTTTGCTGGTCCAGCTGACCGACGGGATCCGCTCGATCGAGGAGATCCTGCCCGACGCGTTTGGTCCGGCAAGCCTGTCCGAGAGCTGAAAGGCAAGGGTTGCTGCGATGGCCGAGGCGTTCGACGCGGTGGATGTCATCATCACCAAGCGCGACCGGGGGGTGCTGTCCGACGAGCAGATCGACTGGATCGTCGACGCCTACACCCGTGGCGTCGTGGCTCACGAGCAGATGGCGTCTTTGGCGATGGCGATCCTGCTCAACGGCATGACGCGGCGGGAGACCGGCCGGTGGACGTCGGCGATGATCGACACCGGTGAGCGGATGGACTTCTCCGGATTGTCGCGACCCACTGCCGACAAGCACTCGACCGGTGGGGTCGGTGACAAGATCACGCTGCCGCTCGCGCCGCTGGTCGCGGCCTGCGGAGTCGCCGTGCCCCAG
Organism: Nocardioidaceae bacterium; assembly: GCA_013811715.1. Lineage (GTDB taxonomy): Bacteria > Actinomycetota > Actinomycetes > Propionibacteriales > Nocardioidaceae > JACCUS01. The sequence continues at coordinate 293 of JACCUS010000144.1, read as the reverse complement.
TTGTCCGGTCGTGGGCTGGGGCACACCGGCGGCACCCTCGACAAGCTGGAGTCGATCCCCGGCTGGAGCGCCGACCTGTCGTTTGACCAGATCTTTGGCCAGCTCGAGAGCGTGGGCGCCGTCGTCTGCGCGGCCGGCGCGACGTTGGCGCCCGCCGACAAGCTGCTCTACGGGCTGCGTGACGTGACCGGGACCGTGGAGTCGATCCCACTCATCGCCTCCTCCGTCATGAGCAAGAAGATCGCCGAGGGCACCGGTGCCCTCGTGCTCGACGTCAAGGTGGGCTCGGGGGC
>JACCUS010000115.1 GCA_013811715.1 Nocardioidaceae bacterium | reverse complement strand
GAGCGTCGGCGCTTCAGCGATCGCCGACTTCGGGCTGACCGTGGGCCAGCCGGTGCGTCCGATGCTCGCGTCCAGCGCCGCCGACATGGCCGCGGCCCTCGCCAAGTTCGGTGCGGAGGCGGACCTGCTGGTCGACACCAAACTCGACGGCATCCGGGTCCAGGTGCACAAGGACGACGACGAGGTCCGCGTCTTCACCCGCAGTCTGGATGAGATCACCGCCAGGCTGCCGGAGGTGGTGGAAGTGGTCCGCGCCCTTGCGGTCGACCGCGCGATCCTCGACGGCGAGGCGGTCGCGCTCGACGCGTCCAGACGCCCGCGACCGTTCCAGGAGACGTCTGCGCGGACCGCCAGCCACCTCCGCGACGCGCTCGACCCGCCGGCCACCGCGGTGACGCCAGCGTTCTTCGACCTGCTCCATGCCGACGGCGATGACCTGATCGACCTGCCGCTGCGTGATCGGCTGACTCGGCTGGTCGACCTCGTGCCGACCGAGTTCGTCGTTGCCCAGCTGGTGACGGGTGACGTGGATGCCGCGCAGGAGTTCTTCGACGCCCGGGTGGCCGCCGGCCAGGAGGGGGTGGTGGTCAAGGCGCTCGGATCGACGTACGACGCCGGTAGGCGCGGGTCGGCCTGGGTCAAGGTGAAACCTCGCCACACTCTCGACCTCGTCGTGCTGGCGGTCGAGTGGGGAAGTGGGCGCCGCCAGGGCCTGCTGTCCAACATCCATCTCGGCGCGCGCGACCCGGACGGGGACGGCTTCGTGATGCTGGGCAAGACGTTCAAGGGCATGACCGACGAGATGCTGGCATGGCAGACCGAGCGGTTCCTTGAGCTGGAGACGTCGCGCACCTCCCACGTCGTCCACGTGCATCCCGAGCAGGTCGTCGAGATCGCCTTCGACGGGCTGCAGCGGTCCACCCGCTACCCCGGTGGGTTCGCGCTGCGGTTCGCCCGGGTGTTGCGCTATCGCGACGACAGGGCCGCCGCCGAGGCCGACACGATCACCACCGTGCGGGAGCTCGCCGCCTCCGGATAGGAGCTCGACCGTTTCGACCAGCTCTAGAGCTGCACCGCCGAACGTGTTGCACAGTCGGCCCCGGCCGACACGGCGGGCAGACTCACCAGTACATGAGCGCCGTGCGCGCGGACTGCCATGAGTAGTAGCAGCGCACCCGGACGACGTACTCACGCCCCTGGAACAGCTTCTGCCGGATCAGAGCGTTGCGGTCCGCGCCGCTGTCGTCGTCCCCCGCCACGAAGCGCAGCTCGTCGCCGACCCGCTCGAGGAGCACGAGCACGACGTCGCTCGCACCGAACGTGCCGATGCTGTACTCCCGGGTGCCGGGTGGGGCGAGCACGAAGTCGGCCTGCTCCTTCGGCTCGAGGTCCAAGGCTGCGGACGCGAACGGCTCGAGCGTCGGCAGCGTCGGCTGCAGCTCGGGGTACCAGGTGCGGACGTACTGCTTGTCCAGTGGCGACAGCGTGCCGGGCGGCCGTATCCCGGCGGCGTACTGGGCTGGCTGCTTGATCAGGCCGGCCGGGAAGCTGTACTCCATCACGGAGTCGGGATCCCAGGTCGAGCCGAAGACCTCGCCCTCGTTGAGCTTGCGCAGCACGTTGTGGAAGGTCTGGTTCTCGGGCCAGCTGTTCGGAGGACCAGCGAAGTAGGTGTAGACCGCCTGTTCGTCCCACACGATGCCGGCGAACGGGTTCTGGTGCTCGTGGGGCATCCCGAGCGTGTGGCCGATCTCGTGCAGGACGGTGGTAACCCCGTAGTCGTCGGCCGTCAGGTCCCAGCCGAAGTTCATGGTGCGGTCGTTGACGCCCTGCTGTAAGACGTCACGTCCGACGTAGGACCAAGAGCCGTCGTAGTCCATCATGAACCCGATGCGGACCTCGGCCTCCGAGCGGTCTTGAACCTCGCGGAACTCGAGCCCGATGCCCAGGTCCTTCCAGGTCTCGAAGGCCCTTCGCACGACCGCACGTTGCTCCTCCTCGCCCACCCAAGTGACGAA
>JACCUS010000275.1 GCA_013811715.1 Nocardioidaceae bacterium | reverse complement strand
ACCCGATGCACGACGACGCCGTCGCCTACCGGAGGGCGAACGGTGTCGACGTCTTCGCCGGCTCGGCCCGCTTCGTCGAGCCGAAGGTGGTGGAGGTCCTCGACGGCGAGCACGCCGGCGAGCGCCTCACGGCCGACAACATCGTCGTGACCGTCGGGTCCCGGCCGGCGGTACCGCCCATCCCGGGCCTCGACACCGTCCCGTACCTGACCTCCGACACGATCATGCGGATCGACGAGGTCCCCCGGTCGCTGCTCGTCCTCGGTGGCGGCTTCATCGCCGCCGAGCTCGGCCACGTCTTCGAGGCCTTCGGAGCCGCGGTCACCATCGTCCAGCGCGGACCCCGGCTGCTCATGGCGGAGGACGTCGAGATCTCGACCACGTACACCAGGCTGGCCCGCAACCGCTTCACCGTTCTGACGAACGCCGCGATCACCAGGGTCGAGCGCACGGCAACCGGCATGCGCGCCCAGGTCCGGACCACCAAAGGCGCCACCCCGTCCGACGTTTGGATCGAAGCCGATGCGCTTCTCGTGGCCACCGGCCGCATCCCGAACACCGACCGGTTCGACGCCGCCGGCGCCGGCGGCCTCGAGTTGGACGCCCACGGCCACATCGTCGTCAACGCGTACCTCCAGTCCAACGTACCGGGCGTCTGGTCCTTCGGCGATGTCGCCAATCACTTCCAGCTCAAGCACATGGCCAACGCCGAACGCCGTGTGCTCAGCCACAACCTGCAGCACCCGCACGAGCTCAGGCCCGGCCCCGCCTACGCCGCCCCGCACGCCGTGTTCGCCGACCCGCAGATCGCCTCGATCGGCATGACCGAGGAGCAGGTCGTCGCCGCCGGTCTGCCCCACGTCATCAGCCGGAAGCGCTACGCGGACGTGGCGTACGGCTGGGCGCTCGAGGACACCACCAGCTTCGTGAAGGTGATCGCCGACCCCACGACCCGGCTCCTGCACGGCGCCCACATCATCGGCCCCCAGGCCGCCCTGCTCATCCAACCCCTCCTGCAGGCCAGGATGCTCGGCCAGACGGTCGACCAGGTCGCACGCGACGTCGTCTACATCCACCCTGCCCTCAGCGAGGCCGTGGAGAACGCCCTTCTCGAACTGCCATAGAAGGGACGAACCCCTGACGGACGGCACGAGAGATGGTGAAATGGTGACCGACCCCCGAGTGCTCGACGACGAAGCGGTACTCGCTGGTGTCCGTGGTGCGTCGGCGTCGCTCTGGACCGAACTGTGGGCGGCGGTCGACCAGCTCCTGCAGGAGCGGCCGTGGGTGGACTGGGTCCCGGCGACGGAGGGCGCTGACGGTGTCGTCACGGTCGGTTATCCGATCTACAGCGAGCCGCTCCGGGTGGTGGAACGAAGCCTGTACGAGGTCGGCGCGATCGTCCCGTTCGACTGGCCGAGCTGGCCGGGCCAGGAGCTCTACCCCGACGGTGTCGGACTCGAGCGCGCGCCAGCCGCCGACGCGGTGCGGATGCTCACATCAGTGATCCGGGCCGAGCGGTTCGGCGACGGCACCATCGACGCCTGCATGCGCAACGGTCTCCTCCCGAGGGCCCTGCTCCGCCTCCGCCGCTGGTACGACGAAGAGCACCGGCCATGACGTCGGTCGGAGACCGAGCGGTCGGTGCCCTCCTCGGCGTCCACGTCGGCGACGCCCTGGGCGCGACGGTCGAGTTCTCGCCGGCCGAGGAGATCGCCCGACGATTTCCCGACGGCCACCGCGACATCATCGGTGGCGGTCCCTTCGAGTGGCGGGCCGGCGCACCGACCGACGACACCGACCTGACCGTCGCCCTCTGCCGCGCCTACCTCGAGGCCGACAGCTCCGACGATGTCGTCGCGGCCGCGGGTGAGCACATGTTGCGCTGGCTGCGTTCAGGGCCGGTCGACATCGGGGGCACGACCCGCGCCGCGCTCGAAGCCTTCGCTCGACATCGTGACCCCCGCAGGTCGGGAGGCACCGGCGACGGGTCCCAGGCCAACGGTTCCCTCATGCGCACCATGCCGGTTGCGGTCGCCCGCCACGACGACCCCGAGCGTCGTCGCGCTGAGGCCGATCGGCTGTCGGCGATCACCCACGCCCACCCGGTGTGCCGATCGGCGTGCGTGGTCTACTGCGACATCGCCGCCGAACTGCTCGCGGGCGCGTCACCCGGAGCTGCGGTCGCCGGCGGACTCGAGGCCCCACTGCAGGCTGCCGTTGCCCAGGCGATCGAGGACGCCAGCACCGCCGAGTCGCTCGCCGCCCTCGCGGGTCCGCGAGGCGGCTACGTGTTGTGGTCCCTCCGCATCGCCATCCAATCGCTCATGCATGCCTCCGAGTTCGAAGAAGCGCTCGTCGAGGTGGTCGCCACCGGCGGCGACACCGATACCAACGGTGCCATCGCCGGCGGGTTGCTCGGGGCCCACTTCGGCGTCGACGCCATCCCCGAGCGGTGGCTGGCGACACTCGAGCTGCGTGACGAGCTCACGGCGGCCGCCCGGCAGCTGGTCGACCTGCGACGTCGGGTTCAGTGACCTCACAGCTTCATGGGGCGAGGGAGCGCCGAGCAGCTCGCCCGGCGTCCGTCTCGCGCCGAGCTCTCCCAGCAACCGCTCCACACGAGCCACGGCCGGAAGGGCAGCCTCGCCTGACACCGACTCGCTGCTGACGTCCATGAGCGGTCGGAGGCGTGCCGCCAGCTGCTCCTCGTCAGGATCGAGAAGCGCGGCGTAGGTCGGGTCGAGAAGGAACGCGTCGAGACCGCGGCCTCGAAGAGGATGAGGTCACAGAGGATCTGCAGGCGTCGAGCCGCCTCCCCCATCTCGCCAGCATCTGGTGCTCCTCGGGGTGCGTCAGCGACGGGACGATGTGGATGTCGTCGGACCCCAGATCGTCGAAGAGGGGATCGTCGAACAGGGTGAGGGCGGTCCCCAGTCGTCCGGCGCCGGGCACGCCCGTCCGGGCGACGCGCACCTCGTGGACGAGCTGGTGGAAGTCGTCGTCGGTCAGGGAG
>JACCUS010000098.1 GCA_013811715.1 Nocardioidaceae bacterium | reverse complement strand
TCTTCTGCGCTGCGTCGAGCGAGGCCAACAATGCAGCGGCTGCCTCGCGCATCAGCCGGACGGCGTCTCGCGTTCGCGCCTCGTCGATCATCACGTCTCCATCGTCGGCAGTCGTGCCGGTGGGCCGGGGGCCCGTCGTGGACGGTCCAGACGGCCAACTTTGCCACCAGAGGTGTTCCTCCTGACAGGGGCACCACCCGCCCGCTACCCAGATTGATTGGGTCTAACCGTAGGTTTGGCGCGCCGACGGGCGCATAATGGAGGTGATGACTACCTCTCACGCTCCTCGCCGCCGCTACCTGTCCGCCAGCCCGTTCAACACCCCACCAGTCGAGCCGCCCGTCGAGGTGTACCAGTTGCGCGACCGCGTGTGTCACGACCGATACGGCCTAGGCTCGGTCGTCGGCGTCGAGACGGATGACGCGATCCTGGTCGACTTCGGATCGACGAAGCGGCGCCTGACGTCGCCGTACCCCAAGCTGGTCAAGCTCTGAGCATAGGTTCCGGCTTTCCGGGCGCGACGTAGCGCAAGCCGTGGGCTTCAACATCGTGAAGTACGCCGGTGCGGCCTATCTTCTGTACTTGGGCATCCGCACCCTCGCCAGGCGGGGCGCCGAGCCGAGCGTGCGCGAGTCTGCACGCCAAGGTCTGCCGCGGGTGTACGTCGAGGGGGTCGTGGTCAACCTCCTTAACCCCAAGGTGATCTTGTTCTTCTTGGCTTTCTTGCCGCAGTTCGTCGACCCTGCGACTGGCCGTGTAGCCGGCCAGATCATCCTTCTTGGCGGGTTGCTGATGCTGCTCGGCTTGGGCTCAGACCTGCTGTACGCCGTCGCCGCCGGGTCACTCGGAGGGTGGTTGCGAGGACACCCCATCGCTCGCCGCTACCAGGAACGGCTCAGCGGCGTCGTCTACATCGGGCTGGGTCTAGCGACCGCTCTGACCGGGCCAAGCCACCGCCGGGCTTGACCAGGCGAGGGGCTCAGCTTGCGACGGGTTGCCCCGATTACGCCGCGTCGGGTTTTCGGTGGCGGCTCGCGTCGATCTCGGCTCGCAGCCGCTGCTGGCGGCTCAGCCAGTCGGGGAGTTCCAGCGGGTTGTCGAACTCGGGTGGTGGCCCGTTGCCGTAGCCCAGGACAGGCGGGGGCAGTGATCGGTACAGGTGCCCGGTGGGGGTCTGCCAGGTGATCACCGAGGTCGCGTCGCCAGTGACCTTCCAGCCGGGATGGTGCTTGGTCAGGTGGCAGCGTTCGTTGAGGCCTTGCAGGTTCTCCTCAGTGGTGAGGCCGGCGTCGACGCGGGCCTGTAGATGGTCAAGGTGCCGGACCCGGGCCTGGCAGACGGGCATCCGGCAGTGGCGATCGCGGCAGTTGGCGGTATGCCGGAGCTTGTCCGACGGCCGGTACCGGGTCGGATCGGCCACCATCACGCCACCGTTGATCGGGTCGCACAGCAGGCGGGTGAGCGTGACGTCGCCGGCCTCGAGGATGCGGCGGAGAGCGGTGGAGGTGATGGCGCCGTAGCCGTCGAGGTAGGCGGGCTTGGAGTCAAGTCCCAGCAGGGAGGCCAGCGAGATCACGACCTGCACGTGCACCGGCCCATTTCGCCGTTCGCCACCGCCCTCTTGGTGCGTGGATTGCTCGGCTGTGGGCGTGGTGATCGAATCGGCACGGCCGGTGAGCAGCCGAGCAAGTGCGGCGCAGCGGAGCTGGTCGAGAGTCTCAGTGGCGCCGGCGTGGTTGGCGGCGCGGGCGTCGGCGTCGATGCGTTCCCAGCATCGGAGGGCGTCTTCGGCGGGCATGATCGACCCGAGCATGGCCACGCCGTCCTCGAGGGGCTTGAAGAAGACGCGTCGGTCTTCGTGCGCGGCCCGAGCACGGTCTTCGGCATACGCGTCGCACTCCAGTACCCGCGTGCGGGCAGCGTCGATCGCTTTGCCGGCGGGGAGCTCGACCGCGTCCGTGGTGACCGCCTCGTCCAACAGCCTCCGGGCGTGCTCGGGCAGCTTGCGTGTCGCGGTGGCGACCATCGAGGCAACGAACCCAGACACCTGACCGAGCTCGAGCGCTTCACCCAAGTCGCGGTGCACGCCATGCAGGTCCTCGGCCAGTCGGAGCTGCCTGTGTGCACTTGTCGGTGAGATGTTCAGCGCCAGCGCGATCTCTTCACCCGCGAACCTGCCCGCTTCCTCGCCCAGGTTGGCCTGCAGCCGCGCCAGCGACGCGCGCGCCGACGGGGGTGCATCGGCTGGGAGCTCTACTCCGGCCAGGTCGGTGTCGGCGTCGACGCGAGCCGCGGCGAACCTGCGCATCGTCTCCAGCCGGTGGGACTCCACCCAGGCGGCGACCCGGTCCCACGCCATCAGCTGCTCGATCAGATCGGTCGCGGCAGAGTCCGCGTCGGCCACGTGAGGGGTCGACTGGGCCGCCACCAGGTCGGTGACCAACTGCTCATCCGGACAACGATCGAACATAGTGACGAGAATAGACGAGGCCACCGACAGTTTCGGGGGGCGTCCCCGGGATGTGCCAGGCTTTGGGACATGCGGATCGCCACCTGGAACGTCAACTCGGTCACGGCCCGGTTGCCGCGGGTGCTCGGCTGGCTGGCAACGGCCGCTCCGGACGTCGTCTGTCTACAGGAGCTCAAGTGCTCCGACGAGGCGTTTCCACACGACGAGGTCGGCGAGCTCGGCTACGAGGCCGCCGTGCATGGCGTCGGGAGGTGGAACGGCGTCGCCGTACTGTCCAAGGTCGGGATCCGCGACGTGAGACGTGGGCTGTTGGACGAGCCTGGCTACGAGGCGGAGGGGGTGCTGCTTCCAGCCCCCGAGCAGCGGGCGATCGGTGTCACCTGCGGCGGTGTCCGCGTCTGGTCGGTGTACGTCCCGAACGGGCGCGAACCCGGGCACACGCACTACACGTACAAGCTCGGCTGGCTGGAGGCATTGCGGGCGACAGTGGTCGATGAGCTGCCGGCACACGGCCAGTTGGCGGTGCTCGGTGACTTCAACGTGGCGCCGACGGATGATGACGTGTGGGACATCTCGGCGTTCGAGCAGAGCACGCACGTCACTCCACCCGAGCGCCAGGCACTGGCTGAGCTGCGCTCGGCCGGGCTCACCGATGTGTACCCGCGGGCCTTGAAGCACGACGTGCCGTTCACCTACTGGGACTACCGGCAGCTCGCCTTCCCAAAGAACCGGGGAATGCGCATCGACCTGGCCTACGCCAGCGCGACCTTCGCCGGAGCAGTCACAGACGCGTACGTCGACCGTGAGGCTCGCAAGGGAAAGGATCCCTCCGACCACGCGCCCGTCGTCGTCGACCTGGGCTGAGCGGAGCCTACTCGGTGGTCAGCTCGACAACCGTGTACTGGCTCCGTCGGGCGGTCTAATCCACCAAAGGGGCCGGTGAGTCGTCACGGCGACGACGCGGTCGGTCAAGCCTGCTCCCGCGCCCATGCCTGACTGACCGAACGGCCCTGCTCGGGGCGGTCGACGACCAGGATCAACTGGTTGGAGTGGTCGCTGTAGAGGAGTTCGATGTTGATGCCGGCGTCGGCCATGCGTCGCGAGATCCTCCCCAGCTGGCCGGGGACCTCTTGCCTCAGTCGCTGGGTGAGGACGTCGTGTTCGGCGAGCACCGAGATGCCGGCGTTCTCGAGCGCCTCACGGGCAGCGGCGCCGTCCGCGAACAGGAAGTGGGCGATCCCCCGGCCGTCGACGACGAACGCTGCGCCGCCTTCCACGCTGATGCCGGCGCGACCGAGAGCATCTCCCATCTCGGCCAGTGCCCCGGGGCGGTCGTCGAGCGCGATCGTGAGGTCCTTCATCGTGGGCTCCTGGCGTGCTCAACAGTCGGGTCGACGACGACCTCGGCAGTCACCGTGTTGGCGATGAAACACTCCGCGTGAGCTCGCGCGACGAGTCGTCTGACCCGATCGAGGTCAGCCGCTGGCGAGACGACAAT
>JACCUS010000057.1 GCA_013811715.1 Nocardioidaceae bacterium | reverse complement strand
CACCCAGCCTCCGGTCGACGAGACGCGTCGCGACCGCGGCGCCGACCCACCGCTCGGCTGGGCCTTGTTGTTGCCGCTGGTGTTTGCTGCGGTCTGCCTCGGGTCGCTCTTCGGCGCCACCGAGGTCGTCACGGTCGCGTTCGCCGAGGAGCAGGGTTCGCCGGGAGCGACCGGGCCGCTGCTCGCCGGATGGGCCGCAGGGAGCCTGATCGCCGGGCTGATCACCGGCGCGGTCAACCTGAAGTCCTCGGCCTCCAAGCGCTATCGGCTCGGTGCTGTCGGCATGGGCTGCGCGATGGTGCCACTACCCTTCGTCGACGGCCTGGCGGTGCTCGCAGTCGCCTTGTTCGTCGCCGGCTTCGCGATCAGTCCCACGATGGTGGCCTCGGTCTCACTGGTCGAGTCGAACGTGCCCGCCTCCCGGCTCACCGAGGGCATCACCTGGCTGCTGACCGGTCTGGGCCTGGGCATCGCGCCGGGGGCGGCCATCGCCGGTCGGCTGATCGACGAGTTCGGGGCGAGCCCGGCGTACTACGTGCCCGTCGTCAGCGGCGTGCTGGCCGCGGTGATCGCCGTACTGACCCCGGCGCGCACATCCGAACACACCCCGGCCCTCAGCCCGAACTAGGCGTCACGACGAGAAAATGGCCGTCGGCCAGAGGTGGACCCCTCCTCCGCCGCGGTGAGTCGGCAGCGCGTTTCGGCTGGATGCGGTGTTGAATAGCCTTCAGCGTACGGCGCGCTGTCTTGGCGGGAGCGCCGCACCACGACACACTAGACCAAACCTCGCTGAGGAAAGTGCGGGAGGCGACGATGCGCAATCTCAGGCTCGTGGGGTTGACCGAGGACGGCTTGCGGGTCGTCTTCGTCGACGACGCGGGCGGTGAGTTCGCGACGCCCGCAGACGATAGGTTGCGGGCGGCGCTTCACGGCGACCGCGCGCGGCTCGGCCAGTTGGAGATCCAGATGGACAGCGCATTGCGACCCCGCGACATTCAAGCCCGGGTCCGGGCCGGCGAATCGCCGGAGGCGGTGGCGGCGCTCGCGCAGGTGTCCGTCGAGAAGATCATGCCGTACTGCGTTCCCGTGCTGGCCGAGCGTGAGCACATCGGCGATCTGGGCAAGCGCAGCCACGTGCGTCGCAAGAACTCCGAAGGGCAGGCCCGCCGCCTCGCCGAGGTGGTGGCCGAACGGCTCCGTGGCCGAGGGGTCGACCCCGAGTCGGTCGGCTGGGACGCGTGGCGGCGCGACGACAGCCGGTGGACGCTGCAGGCGACGTACCTCTCGGGGGAACGCGAGCGCAGCGCGCGCTTCGTCTTCGACGCGATCGGCCGGTACTCGGTCGCCGACGATGACGAGGCGAGATGGCTCACCGGTGAGCGCCAGTCCACCCGCAAGGGGCCGCAGCCGCGCGAGGGCGGCCGAGGGGGCGATCGGCGGTTGTCGGCGGTTCCGGACGGCGAGGACCTCCTGAGTCTGCACGAGACTGGGGACGAGGAGCTCAGCGACGACCTGACCGCGGTGGTCCGGGCGGTGCGCGAACTGGACGAGGACGCCGAAGGGACCCGATCCGAGGGCGGCGAGGCGTCGCTGGTCACTGCACCAGATGAGTCCACGCCGGCCGAGGCGGCGGGCCACAACGTCCAGGCCGCCGCCGAGCAGGCCTCCGGAAATGGCGAGGAAGCGGCGCAGTCAGGCCACGAAGCCGGCGAACCCGAGACCGAGTCGACTCCGGAGCGCAAACGTCGCGGGAACAAGCGGGCCAGCGTGCCGAGCTGGGACGAGATCATGTTCGGCAAGGACAAGAACCAGTAGCGGTCAACCCGGCTCGTCCCCGGTGGCCACCGGCCGGGACGGGTCGGTGATCCAGCCGCTCCAGGAGTCGGCGTACAACGCGGCACTGAAACCCGCGACTTCCAAGGCGAGCACCTCGTGGGCCGCAGTCACCCCGCTGCCGCAATAGGACCCGACTGCCGTCCCCTGCTCGACACCGAGACGCTCGAAGTGCTCTCGCAACGCCTCCGCACGGCGGAACCGTCCTGTCACTTCGGCATTGGCCAGTGTTGGTGCGCTGACGGCGCCGGGGATGTGGCCGGCGACCAGGTCGACGGGTTCCTCGGTGCCGGCGTAGCGTTCGGTCGCCCGCGCGTCGAGCAGCACCCCCTCGCGGGCGAGCGCCGCGGCGTTGTCGGCGTCGAGCAGTGGCAGGTGGCCGGGGCTTGCCACGAAGTCTCCCCGTGCGGGCGTCACCTGCTCGGCTGAGACTTGCCCGCAGCCGGCGACCCATGCGGCGTACCCGCCGTCGAGCACCCGCACGTCAACATGGCCGAAGTAACGCAGCAGCCACCACGCCCGCGCGGCCGACGTCGCGTCGGCGAAGTCGTAGCACACGACGGGTCGGTCGCTCCTCACCCCGCATCGCCGCATCGCGTGCTCGAAGTCCGCGGCGGCCGGCAGCGGGTGCCGGCCGTGCTCGTCGGCCGGCCGCGCCAGGTCTGTGTCGAGGTCGACGAACACGGCGCCCGGAACGTGGCCCTCGTCGTAGGCGTCTTTCGCGGACGGGCCCCTGAGCCGCCAGCGGACATCGAGGACGGCGACCGCGCCGGCCGTCAGCAGCACGCCGAGGTCGTTGGCGCTGATCAACGGGGACATCCGCCTACCTTGCCCGCCTCGATGTCGAACGTTCAAGCACAGGGCGTGGCATGATGCTGCCCCGTAGCCGAGCTGACGTTCTTCACCGGGACGATGGACTGCGGGAAGTCGACGCTCGCGCTGCAGCTGGACCACTCTTCCCCGCCTCCGGCCCGGTTGGTCGAGCTCTCCGACAAGGTGAACATGCTGGAGGTCGAGGCACTGTGCTGGTGCGGTAGGCGGGCGACCCACAACGCCCACACCGTGAACGGCGAGATGGCGGTCGAGGGCGAGGTCAACCGATGGGCCGTCCCGGCTCCTGTGCTAACCGCGGACGTCGGTCAGCAGTGGCACGAGCATCTCGTCGGCCGTCAGCGAGCCGTGCAGCCCGACCAACGACATCTCGCGAGGGAAGTGGCTCGATGACACGACGGCCATGTCACCCAGGCTCGCCACCATCACGTCGCC
>JACCUS010000048.1 GCA_013811715.1 Nocardioidaceae bacterium | reverse complement strand
GCCACCCTCACTGTGGCCCTCGTGGTCGGCGCCGTGGCGTTTGCCGCCGCCCGCAAGACCGTGACGGTTTCGGTCGACGGCAAGGAGACCACGGTCCAGACCTTCGGCGGCACCGTCGAAGAGGTCCTCGACAGCGAAGGGATCACCGTCGGTGAGCACGATGCGGTCGCGCCCGCCCTCGACGCGCCCCTCGACGAGGGCACCGAGATCGCGGTGTCCCACGGTCGACAGCTGACGCTGACCGTCGACGGCGAGGAGCGGACCTACTGGACGACGGCCAGCAGTGTCGACGACGCGCTGAACCAGATCGGCCAGCGCTACGCGGCTGGAGCGGACTTCTCCACCAGCCGGTCGGCGTTCATCGGCCGCAAGGGTCTCTCGCTCGTGGTCGACACCCCGAAGACCGTCGATCTGACCGACGGGGGCCAGCAGACCGAGGAGCTGACCACGACGGCGCTCACCGTTCGGGAGACCCTGATCGACGCTGGCGTCAAACTCGACCGGCACGACAGCGTTAACCCCGCGATGGGCGCCGAGATCGAGGACGGCACCGAGATCGTCGTCACGCGCGTGTCCAAGGCCAAGAAGAACGAGACGAAGAGCCTGCCGTTCGAGGTCGTCGAGCGTGCCGACAGCGGCATGTACGTCGACCAGGCCAGGGTCGGCCGCGACGGTCGGCTGGGCGCCGAGAAGATCACCTACAAGATGGTCAGGTCCAACGGCGAGTTCGTCAGCAAGCGCGTGGTCGGACGGGTTGTCGTCAAGGACCCGGTGGCTCAGATCGAGTACTACGGGACCAAGGAATACCCAGAACCCGAGCCGGTGCCCGAGCCCGAGCCGGTGTCGCTGCCCGACTTCGAGCCGGCGCCCGAGCCCGACCCGCAGCCCGAGCCTGACCCCCGGCCAGAACCCGAGCCGGTGACGGTGCCCGAGTTCGAGCCGCAGCCGGAGCCCGAGCCGGTGACCGTGCCCGAGTTCGAGCCGCAGCCTGAGCCCGAGCCGGAACCCGAGCCCGAGCCCGAGCCAGAGCCGGAGCCGGAGCCAGAGCCCAACTATGAGAGCGGCGGCACCGTGTGGGACCAGCTCGCACAGTGTGAGTCCGGCGGCGATTGGGCGATCAACACCGGCAACGGCTACTACGGAGGGCTGCAGTTCAGCTACGACACCTGGGCGGCCTACGGCGGTGGCGCCTACGCCGAGACCGCTGACCAGGCCAGCCGCGAGCAGCAGATCGCGATCGCCGAGAAGGTTCAGAGCGCGCAGGGTTGGGGCGCATGGCCGGCCTGCTCTGCCGAGCTGGGCCTGTACTGAGCCTGTCACCGCGCCCGTGAGCGGGAGCGCATCACCGTCATCCGCCGGTCCGAGACTGCTCGGGCCGGCGGATGTGCGTTCGCTGGCTGCCCGGTACGACGTGCGACCCAGCAAGCGCCGGGGCCAGAACTTCGTCATCGACGCGAACACCGTGCGGCGCATCGTCCGCACTGCCGGGCTGACGCGAAACGATGTGGCGCTCGAGGTGGGCCCGGGATTCGGGTCGCTGACGCTGGCCCTGCTCGGCGAGGTCACGCACGTGACCGCCGTGGAGATCGACCCGGTGCTGGCCGCCGCCCTCCCGAGCACGGTCGAGCACTACGCACCCGGCCGCCTGGACCGGTTGTCGGTGATCGAGGCCGACGCGCTGCGGCTCGCCGACATCGCCGGGCCGGCGCCGACCGCACTTGTGGCGAACCTGCCGTACAACGTGGCGGTCCCCGTCCTCTTGCACCTGCTCGCGGCCGTGCCGTCGTTGCAGCGGATCCTCGTCATGGTGCAGCTCGAGGTCGCCGATCGACTGGTCGCCGCGCCGGGATCGCGGGTCTACGGGTCGCCCAGCGTGAAGGCCGGCTGGTACGCCGACGCAAGGCGAGCCGGCGTGGTGGGCCGCAGTGTCTTCTGGCCTGCGCCCAACGTCGACTCCGGGCTGGTGGCGATGCGGCGGCGCGAACCGCCGACCACCACTGCTGGTCGGGAGCGGGTGTTCGCGGTCGTCGACGCCGCCTTTGCTCAGCGGAGGAAGATGCTGCGGTCGGCACTTGCCGGGCTCACCGGCTCTGCCACGACCGCCGAGGCGGCGCTGATCGCCGCAGACGTGGACCCGACGGCCCGTGGCGAGCGGCTGACAGTGGCAGACTTCACACGGGTGGCAGACGCGCTTCACCGGCAGACGTAGCCTGGTCGCGTGACCACGGTGACCGTGCGGACCCCCGCCAAGATCAACCTCGGGTTGAGCGTGGGGCCGCCACGCGCCGACGGCTACCACCCGGTGGCGACGGTCTACCAGGCGATCTCCCTGTACGACGAGGTCAAGGCGCGACCGGCGCCCGAAGGCGTGTTCACAATCTCCCTCACGGGGGAGGGACGCGACGTCGTACCGCTCGACGACGCCAACCTGGCGGTGCAGGCGGCGATGTTGCTGGCCAAGACCTTCGAGGTCCCCGACGGGGCGGCGCTCAGCGTGCACAAGACGATCGCGGTCGCGGGTGGGCTGGCCGGGGGCAGCACCAATGCAGCCGCGGCACTGGTCGCCTGCGACGCGCTCTGGGGTCTCGGGGCCAGCCGGGATGAGCTGGCCGGCCTCGCCGCCCAGCTCGGCAGCGACGTGCCGTTCTGCCTGACCGGCGGCACCGCGCTCGGTTCCGGGCGCGGCGAGACGGTGTCCAGAGTGCTCGCGCGGGGCTCCTACGAGTGGGTCCTGGCGTACGCCGAAGGCGGGCTCGAGACGACGGACGTCTACGCCGAGCTCGACCGGCTCAGGGAGGACTTCGTGGTCGAGCCCCCGGAGGTCTCCGAGGAGCTGATGTCGGCGCTACGAGCTGGTGACGCCTATGCGCTGGGGCCCGCGCTCTACAACGACCTTCAGGACGCGGCTCTTCGGTTGCGTCCGGCCCTGGCCCGGACCCTCGCGCTCGGAGAGGAGTACGGCGCCTTGGGCTTCCTCATCGCAGGCTCCGGGCCGACCTGCCTGTTCTTGGTCGCCGGCGAGGACCACGCCGTCGACCTGGCCGTGGCGCTGTCCGGCTCGGGCCTGTGCCGGTCGATCCAGCGGGCGTCCGGCCCGGTTCCCGGGGCGCGCCTCATCACCTGACCCCCTCTTGCGCCCAAGGTCTGAGGAAGTCGCGGGTACTGCGACCAGTCGGACGGCTGCCTGGCGTGTTCGTACTGGCGCGGTGCGTGAGAGCCTGACGATCATGGCCGGTGCCGCTGCGAACCTCGTCAACCTTGAAAGGGTGTCGAAGGCCTACGGGGTAAGGCCGATTCTGTCCAAGGTGAGCCTTGGCCTGCAGCGTGGGGACCGGGTCGGCGTTGTGGGCCGCAACGGCGACGGCAAGACGACCCTGCTGCGCCTGATGGCCGGCCTGGAGCCGCCCGACTCCGGCCGGGTCACCCAGAACCGCGGCCTGCGGCTGGAGCTGCTGGCACAACACGACGACCTGGCACTTCACGAGAGCATCGCCGAGGTCGTGCTCGGCGGCCGCGCGGAGCACGAATGGGCGGCCGACCCGACATCGCGCGCAGTCGTCACGCATCTGCTGGCCGGGCTGGATCTGCGCCGCGTCATCGACGGATTGTCCGGTGGTGAACGTCGACGGGTCTCCCTGGCGCGGCTGCTGCTGAGCGACCTCGACGTACTCCTCCTCGACGAGCCCACCAACCACCTCGACATCGAAGCCGTCGCATGGCTCGCCGACCACCTCGTCTCCCGTGACCTGGCGCTGGCGGTCGTGACTCACGACCGCTGGTTCCTCGACGCGGTGTGCGGGGCGACCTGGGAGATCCACGACGCGGCGGTCGACCGCTACGACGGCGGCTATGCCGCGTTCGTGCTCGCCAAGGCGGAGCGCATGCGGCAGGCCGACTCCGCCGAGAGCCGTCGGCAGAACCTGATGCGCAAGGAGCTCGCCTGGCTGCGCCGGGGAGCGCCCGCCAGGACCTCTAAGCCGAGGTTCCGGGTCGAGGCGGCCGCCACGTTGGTGTCCGACGAGCCGGATCCACGCGATCGGATGGAGCTGCAGAGGTTCGCCGTCGCGCGGCTCGGCAAGGACGTCATCGACCTCGAGGACGCGACGATCAGCAGGGGCGGCCGCGACCTGATCGACCGGGTCACGTGGCGGCTCGGCCCGGGCGACCGGATCGGGTTGGTGGGCGTCAACGGAGCGGGAAAGTCCTCGGTGCTGTCGGTGCTGTCCGGCGCCGTCGCCCCCGACGCGGGCCGGCTGCG
>JACCUS010000044.1 GCA_013811715.1 Nocardioidaceae bacterium | reverse complement strand
TGACCAGGGGTCGCAGTACGACGGCGAGGGCAACCTCGTCGACTGGTGGACCGAGGACGACCGCAGCCGGTTCAAGGAGCGCGCGGACATGCTGGTCGAGCAGTACGACAGCCTCGAGCCTCGTGCGCTGCCGGGCCACAACGTCAACGGGGCGATGACGGTCGGGGAGAACATCGGCGACCTCGGCGGTCTGACGGTTGGGCTGCAGGCGTACGAGATCAGCCTCGCAGGGGTGGACGCCCCGGTCCTCGACGGGCTCACGGGCCGCCAGCGGGTCTTCGTCAACTGGGCAAGGGTGTGGCGAAGCAAACGGCGCGAGGAGTACGAACGCCAGCTGCTCGCCGTGGACGTCCACTCGCCGCCGGAGCTGCGGGCGAACATCGCCCGCAACCTCGACGAGTTCCATGAGGCCTTCGACACCCAGCCAGGTGACAGTCTGTGGCTCGAGCCCGAGGAGCGCGTCCGCATCTGGTAGCGACCAGCCGTCAGCCGAGCTCGGAGTCGATGGCGGCAGTGACCTCGGGATCGTCGGGCTGGACGCCGGGACGGTATCGGGCCACGACCGTGCCGTCGGGGTCGAGCAGGAACTTCTCGAAGTTCCACTGGATGTCGCCGGCGGCACCATCGGCGTCAGCCGTCGAGGTCAGCGCTTCGTAAACCGGGTGACGCGTCGGGCCGTTGACATCGACCTTGGCGGCCATCGGGAACGTGACGCCGTACGTGGACGCGCAGAACTCCGCGATGTCGGCCGCGGTTCCTGGCTCCTGGCCGCCGAACTGGTTGCACGGAACTCCGACGACGGTGAAGCCGCGCTCGGCGTATGTCTCGTGCAGCCGCTCCAAGGTGGCGTACTGCGGCGTGAGACCGCAGCGGGACGCCACGTTGACGACGAGAGCAACCTGTCCGCGGGTGAGCTCCCCCAGCGTCGCGGCGGAGCCGTCGAGGCGGCCGAGAGGGGTGTCGAGCAGTGTCATGCCGGCCAGCCTCTCATGTCTGCCGCGGTCCTCTGGTCGCCCGGCGGGACTAGGACTTCTGGCTCTGCCGCTTGGCACGGCGAGCCGCTGCCTTCCGTCGCTTCTCCTCGGCGTCGAGGCGCTTGGCCTCCTCGGGTGTCGGCGCCGTACCGCCGTATCGTCGCGGCACCCACCAGGCGCCTTCCTCGTGGTCGGGGTAGTCACGGATGGTCTGCTCCAACAGCTGGCTCATCAGCTCGCGCAGCCTGGCTGTCTCGGCGACCGCGTTGCCGGCTGTCACGTTGATGGGCTCGCCGGCCGTCAGCGCCACGGTCTTGCCGCGCGAGAAGTCGCGGGGGTGATCCTTGGTGTACATCCGCTGGGTGCCCCACAGGATGAGCGGCACGATAGGCACCCGGGCCGCCTGCGCAAGCCGGACGGTGCCGGTCTTGAAGTCCTTGAGCTCGAAGCTGCGGCTGATAGTCGCCTCGGGGAAGACGCCCACGACCTCGCCGGCCGCTAGGTAGTCGAGCGCCGTTTGGTAGGACCCTGTGCCCTCGGCCCTGTCGACCTCGATGTGGTGCAGCGACCGCATGAGTGGTCCGGTCAGACGGTGGTCGAAAAGCTCACGCTTGGCCATGAACCGCACCAGCCGCCGTGACCGTTGGGTCGCGAAGCCGCCGAAGATGAAGTCGACGTAGCTGATGTGGTTGACCGCCGGGACCGCTCCACCCGTGGTCGGCACACGCTCGTCGCCGCTGATCCGAAACGTCAGGTTCAGCGCCCGGAAGGCGGCCTTGGCCGTGAGAATGATCGGCGGATAGGTGATGTCACGCACGGCCACACCGTAACCTAGTCGCACGTGGTCAGGATTGGCGAGAGTTGGATTATGGACCCGCCCGAAGCACCCGCATCGATCGAGAGTCAGGGAGGCCGGCAGGTGTGTGCCGTCATCGGTGAGGCGCTGCTCGACCTGGTGCAGCCCGAGCCGGGCGGTCCGTACGTCGCTCATCCGGGAGGCGGCCCGCTGAACATCGCCGTGGGACTGCAGCGCCTCGGCCACGAGACCCACCTGCTGGCGAGGTTGTCGACCGGCCCGCTCGGTGAGACGTTACGCCGGTACGCCGAGGCGAACGGCCTCGACGTGTCGGCCTGCGTCCGCACTGACGAGCAGGCGACGCTGGCCTTCGCCACCATGGACGACGAGCAGCGGGCGTCATACGACTTCTATGTCCAAGGCACCGCCGACTGGGGATGGACCGACGACGAGCTGAGC
>JACCUS010000515.1 GCA_013811715.1 Nocardioidaceae bacterium | reverse complement strand
ACCCGAAATTGATTGATATCTATTGTGATCATCACCTAACAGTGCACATGGATGGGAGCGGCGTGATGGCCAGGATCGACATCGATGGCGCGCTGGCGCTGGTGACCGGGGCCGGCAGCGGCATCGGCGAGCAGACGGCCATCGCCTTGCTCGCCCGCGGCCGTGGCCACATCGTCAACCTGTCGTCCCGGCTCGCCTACCTGCACCCCAGAACCGAGCCCGTCTACGTCGCGACCAAGGCAGCCGTGCTGGCGCTCTCGCGGAGCCTGCGCATCGACTTCGCCCAGCACGGCGTCGGCGTCACCGTGATCTGCCCCGGCATTACCAACACGCCGATCGTCGACAAGACCCGCTACCTCGGCAGCCAGGCCGACGAGAAGGTCCAGGCGCGGTCGAAGCGACTGTTCAACCGCGGGCACACGCCGACGAAGGTCGCCACGGCAATCGTCCGGGCGATCGAGCGTGACCGGTCGGTGGTCCCCGTCGGGTTCGAGGCGTGGCTCGGCTGGTGGTTCAACCGCTACCTCCCGCTCCGCGCCCAGCAGGCGATCGGCAAGCTGCCGCTGACCTGACGCCGATCAGCTTCGGTCACGAGCTGACACGTTTGCAGCGGACCATGAGTGTTATCGCCAGTCGCACTGCTCGTTAGGGACGCCGACGGACCGGGCGTAGGCCAACGCCTCCTCGTGCCGGGCATCGTCATCGAGGGCGTAGCAAAACACCCTCGATGGGAAGACGACGTACACCTGGCCGTCTGAGTGGAGGCTGGCGTACCAAGCCGGTCCGTCGAGCACGCGGGAAAGACTCTCGGCGAGCCGATCGGGATCGGCGCTGTCGGAGCGGAACTCCAGCAGTGTCCACACATCCGGCTGCTCGGGTGTCACGTGGGTAGGCACCGTCCGGGACAGCCTCCGCACGACGAAGCCGGGGTCGTCGAGGACGACGCCGACCCGCAGGCTCTCGATGATCAAGGCACCTTCCAGCATGTGTTCCTCCCAGACCTACCTCTCCGACTCGGCTAGTTCGAACGCGAAGAGGCCGATGCTGATCTCAGACTCGGGTCGATCAGTCCGGCACGAGGCTGTCAACGCAACTGGAGGACGGTGCCACTGATCAACCGGGCGGCCTCCGAGCAGAGAAACGCGATGACCTCAGCGACCTCGTCGGGCTGAGCGATGTGGGTGTGGGCACTGCTCGACGCGACGAACTCCCGCACCTGGTCCGTCACCCAGCCGGTGTCGGTCACGGGAGGATGAACGATGTTTGCCGTGATGCCTTGGTCGTCGAGCTCGGCCGCTGCCGACATGGTGTAGTTCACCTGCGCGGCCTTCGCCGCACCGTACGACACTTCCTCTGGGAACCCGTCCGGCCCACCGGAGGTGAGCCCGACGATGCGTCCCCACGTCGCACCGCGGTGAGCATGGCGGCGCGCGAACTCCGCGATCAACAACGCGCTCGCCCGAGCATCGACGCCGAAGTTGAGCTCGAACGACTCTGGGGTGACGGGTGCCTGACGGCGGCCGAGACGGTCGGTGGCCGCCACCGAGAAGGAGTCCTGTGCCCAGCCGCTCGCGTTGTTGATAAGAATGTCGACGGGCCCGAACTCGCGCTCGGCTGTATCGAACAGGCCGGATAGCGCTGATACATCCCTAAGATCGGCTTCGACTGCGATCGCCCGGCCGCCTGATGTGCGGATAGCATCCGCAACCCCACCACCGTTGGCGGCTCGCTGCTGGCCGTAGGCCTTGGGCACTCCCGGGTCGGAGGGGTCGTCCAACCGGAGGAAGGTGAGCACGACTGCCGCGCCACGGTCGGCGAGCCGCCGCGCAGTCGCCGCGCCGATCCCATGGTTGGCGCCGGTCACGATCGCGGTATGGCCATCGAGGAGTGCCACGCCGCCACTCTCACAGGTCCGTGAACCGCTCGCAATCGGCACGGCGAGACCTTTGCACCCGCGAGAAGAGCTAGGTTCGTGGCGCGACCCGGAGCGTTCTGCAGCGCAAGCACACCCCTCGCATCCGCGAGTGTGGTTGCGACCTGGACTGCTGGTGCCGAAGAACCGCCCTTGGTCGCGCCGTGAAGTGGTGGTTCCCCGCCAGGCTTGTCGGTCTGCACCACAAGAACGATCGCTTGGACGTGTGGAAGCGAGCTCAGGAGTAGTGGGATCGGCTGACGCGCCGGTGAGGTCAGTCCGAACGTGTCCAGAAGTCGTACGGGTCCCGGCCCGGGCGGAACCCATGAGCCTCTGCCATGGCTGCTGCGTCGCGGAAGCCGCGCGCGACGGCGGAGGGCTCGTGGGCGTCACTTCCGAACGTGATAGCTTCACCACCTTCTTCGTGCCACCATCGCAAGACTGTCGCGTGCAGCGGTACGGCCGTATTGATCTCGAGCGCCCTGCCGGACTGAGCGGTGGCGCGCAACGCCTGTCGGAACTCCTCTTCGAACGCCGAGGGGTCGAATGGGCCGGCTAGCGCCGGCCAGGAGCGGACCGGGTAGTCGATATGGGCCAGGACGGAGAACACCTCGCTTTCGGTGACGAGACTCACGACTTCAGCCAGGTACTGTCGAATGACCTCGGCTGCAGGTCGGTGCCGGTAGAGGCCCGGCGGCTCTGAGAATCCCTCTCCG
The DNA here is from genome assembly GCA_013811715.1 of Nocardioidaceae bacterium. Taxonomy (GTDB): domain Bacteria; phylum Actinomycetota; class Actinomycetes; order Propionibacteriales; family Nocardioidaceae; genus JACCUS01. Next base: position 389 of record JACCUS010000515.1, on the reverse strand, counting down.
TCCTGCAGGCAGTGCAGGGAGCCGAGCACCCGATCGAACCGTCCAGCGCCGAGCACGCTGGCGGTGGCTGTGTGGTGCCAGTGAGGTTCCCCCATCTCCAGGCCGCTCAGGATCCGTAGACGCGGAAACAGGTGGCGGCACCTCTCGATCGCCTCGAGATACCCGGACGCGTCGAAATCCGGCGGGGTCAACAGCCCCTCGGGGGTGACCAAGGACGCGAGATGGTCACTTCCAGCGAGGTCACTGGGAGCGACAGCCCAGGCTGTGTGGTCGAGGTGTTCGGTGAATGCGATCACGGGCAGCCCGATGTCCACTGCCCGCACGCAGGAGCGCTCCATCGAGCCCCTCGGTGCGTCCCAGGACCACTCGCTGTGCACATGGCTATCGCA
>JACCUS010000514.1 GCA_013811715.1 Nocardioidaceae bacterium | reverse complement strand
GGGGGGCGCCGGACGGGTTCTGGAACGTCGGGATCGTGTAGATCGCCTTCGGGAGCCTGCCTGTCTGCGCCACCAGCCCCGGGAGCGCCTCGACGATGAGCCCATCAGCGTCGACCTGGGCCTCGAGTAGCTCAGCGCCGTACGCCAGCGCGGTGGCGCTTCCGTTGGTGTACGTCGGCGACTCCACCACGACGAGATCGCCGGGGTCCACGAACAGCTTGCAGGCCAGATCGAGGCCCTGCATCCCACCAGCGGTGATGGTGAGCCGGTCGTCGGTCGTCTCGTCACTCGTGCCCGCGAGGGTCTGCAGCAGTGCCTCCCGCAACGGAGGGTCTCCCTCGGTCGCGGCGTAGTCGTAGGCGTCAGCCGACGCATGCCCCAATGCCTCCGCGGCGATGCCGGACAGTACCTCCGCGGGCACCGCCTCGGCCGCCGGGCTGCCCATCGCGAACCGGACGATGTCGTGGGACTGCTTGTGCAGCAACGACGTGCTCGAGTCGATGACCGAACCGCCCAGGCCGTCTGCCCGGGTGGCGAGGGGCAGGGTGGTTGGTGTCTGGGTCATGGTGGTCACCTTCTGATCGCGAGTTCTTGCGGGAGGTCGGTCAGCCGCTCAGCGCCGGCGCCGGTGACGACGACAGGTTCGGAGAGCTCGTAGCCCCAGCCGTCCATCCACATGCCGAGGATGACGTGGAACGCCATGCCAGTGGCGAGCACCGTGGTCTCGTCGGCCCGCAGGCTGATGGTGCGCTCGCCCCAGTCCGGGGGGTAGCCGATACCGATCGAGTAACCGATCCTCGACTCCTTGGCGAGCCCGTGCCTGCGGATCACCGCGTTGAACGCGGCATGTACGTCGTCGCCTGTCGAGCCGGGCACGAGTGTCTCCAACGCCGCCTGCATCCCTTCGCGCACGACGGAAGCGGTGTCGACCAGCAGCGACGGAGGCTCTCCCAGCATTACCGTCCTGGCGAGCGGCGCATGGTAGCGGCCGAAGACGCCGGCGAGCTCGATCGTGGTGGCTTCGCCTTCGACGAAGGGCTGGTCTGTCCACGTGAGGTGTGGTGTCCCGGCGCCTTCGCCGGTGGGGAGCAGCGGGACGAGGGCGGCGTAGTCGCCACCGTGCTCGAGTGTGCCGGCCGCCTGGGCGGCCATGATCTCGGCGGCCACGTCGCACTGCCTGCGACCGACCGCGATCGACTTGAGCGCGACTTGCATCGCTTGTTCGGCGATGGATCCGGCGATGCGCAGCTGGGAGATCTCGTGCTCGGACTTCACCACACGCACCCAGTTGACGAGCTCGGCGCTGTCGACCACCCGACTCGGCGCGACGCCGGCTGTGAGTGCCAGGTACGCCCTGGCGGAGAAGAAGTGGCCGTCACCCTCGATCGCGACCGTGGAGTCCGGGTCGTTGCTCAGGGCGCCCAGCTCGCAGGCGCTCGCGGTGATCCAGTCGAACGGGTGCGTATCTCGACGGTGCACGAGCTCTTCGGGATAGCCGTGGACCTGATCGTCGGGGAGGATCGCCGTGAAGCGGGCGCCGGCTGCGTCCATCGCCCGCGCGAAGAGGTGCATCTGGCCGTCGACGGGTACGACGAGGCTCTGCGGCATGTAGAACGACCACGCGTTGTAGCCGGTGAGATAGAAGAGGTTCGCCGGGTCGGTCACCACCAGCGCCGAGAGTGAGCGTTCAGACATCGCAGCACGCACCTTCGCCAGCCGCTGGTCATACTCGGCAGCGGTGACACCCTTCTGGAGCTGTTCCGGCGATGTCTGGGGCACTCAGGGCACCTCGTCTCCTCCCGGCCGGCGCTTGCAGATTGTTGACAATCGAGCGTACGGCGCCTGCGCCGCGTGCCGCAAGCCGGCTGTCGAGACGCTGCCTCAAGGCATTTCGATCCAGGTGTCAGGGAGCAAGCAGGCGCTGACCAGAGTCCACTGCCGACCGGCCTATGCGGAGCAGGCTCGCCCACATCGTGGCCTGGTTGGCGCTGATGACCGGCTTGCCCAGCTCGGCCTCGAGCGGGGCGAGAACGTCGTACGTCGGCAGGTTCGTGCACGACACGAAGACGGCCTCCGCCTCGGGACGGTCCGCCTCGCGAATCAGTTGCGCGGTGGTCTCGTAGGGAACCTTCGAGATGTCGCGCGCAAGTCCGAGGTGTGCACTGCCTGCGAGGCTGATCCCCGCCTCGCGCAAGAACTCCTCGAGCCGAGTGGTGAGTGTCTGGTCGTACGGCGTTGCTACGGCGACCTTGCTGACTCCGAAGTGGCCCAGCGCCTCGAGCATGGCGCCGCTGGTGGTCACGGCGGCCGCCGCACCGGCCGACAGCATGGCTTCGACGAGCGTACGCTCACCCGCGAGTCCGCGGATGAAGCTTCCGGACGTGCAGGCGTAGGCAACGGCGCCGGCGCCAGTAGTCTCGAGGTCCCGGGTGCTGGTGGCCACGCTGTCGGACTCGCTGATCAGCGACACCATCTCGACGGTGACCTCGTGCGGAGTGTGCGGCGTGCGGGTGAGGTAGAGCGAGACATCGACTGGGGCCCACCGCCACAGCTCCCGGTCCAGCGCCATGTCGTGGGGCACGACGACGCCGACGCCGGTCTGCTCCACCGAAGGGAAATGCATGCAGACATCCTGCCCCGCCCAACGATTGTTGACAATCTTACTCGGCCATTTCTACGCTCATGCCGTGGCGACTCCAGCGGATCGGCGACCCGTGATCGCGGTGCTCTGCGCGGGATCTGACGACCGACCGCCTCACATGACCCCGGTGGAGGCGCGCGCCGAGGTGCGCTACGCCGACGCCGCCGGCCTCGCTGAAGCCGTGGACGGGGCAGAGGTGCTGCTCCTGTGGGACTTCTTCTCCACGTCGGTCAAGGACGTCTGGAGCCACGCGAGCCGGCTGAAGTGGATCCACGTGGCGGCGGCCGGAGTCGACAGGCTGCTCTTCGACGAGCTGGTCGACTCCGACGTCGTGCTCACCAACGCGCGGGGAGTGTTCGACCGTCCGATCGCGGAGTTCGTCCTCGCCTCGATCCTGGCCCGGGCCAAGCTGTTGCACGACAGTCACGACCTGCAGCGCGAGAAGTCCTGGCTGCACCGCGAGACCGAGACTGTCGACGGCAGGAACGCCCTCATCGTGGGCACCGGCGCCATCGGTCGCGAGACTGCTCGCCTGCTGGCGGCGGTGGGCATGAACGTGCGTGGCGCGGGTCGCGCGGTCAGGGCGGACGACCCAGACTTCGGGGACGTCGTCGCGAGCGGCGATCTGGTGGACCACGTCGGCTGGGCCGATCACGTGGTGGTTGCCGCTCCGCTGACCGAACAGACACGAGGGCTCGTCGACGACAAGGTGTTGGCGGCGATGAAACCCACGGCGCACGTCGTCAACATCGGCCGCGGGGCGATCATCGACGAGCCAGCACTCATCCGTGCGCTCGAGGGTCGCCGGATCGCGGCGGCCTCGCTCGACGTGTTCGTGACCGAGCCGCTGCCCGAGGACAACCCGCTCTGGTCGCTGCCCGGTGTCGTCGTCACGCCGCACATGTCAGGAGACGTTGGTGGCTGGATCGACACCATCGCGCGACAGTTCGTCGACAATGCGATGCGCTGGTTCGGCGGTGAGGAGCTCTTCAACGTGGTCGACAAAGGGCTCGGCTTCGTCGCGGTCTCACCCGCGACCGCTGACGAGGAGGCGTCGTGACCGACCTCGCCCGGACCAGTGCGGTCGACCTGGTGGCTGGCTACCAGAGCCTGGAACTCTCGCCCGTCGAGGCCACCCGGGCGGCACTGGCCGCGATCACGGCGTACGACGGCGAGGTCAACGCGTTCGTGCGAGTCGACGAGGAAGGCGCCCTTGACTCGGCCAAACGGTCCGAGGAGCGATGGCGGAGTGGAAGCGCGCTCGGACCCGCCGACGGTGTGCCGACCTCGGTCAAGGACATTTTCCTGACGGCCGGATGGCCCACTCTGCGCGGCACCCACCTCATCGACGAGGACACGGAGTGGCCAGACGATGCCCCGGCGGTCGCACGACTGCGGGAGGCCGGCGCGGTGTTCCTCGGCAAGACGACGACCCCGGAGTTCGCGTGGAAGGGCGTGACCGACTCGCTGCGCCACGGTGTCACGGGCAACCCGTGGGCCCCAGGCCTGACCCCCGGCGGCTCGAGCGGCGGATCCGCCACCGCGGTGGGCCTCGGCATGGGCGCCTGGTCGGTCGGGACCGATGGTGGTGGCTCGGTGCGGATCCCCGCCTCCTTCACGGGCACGGTAGCGCTCAAGCCGACGTACGGTCTTGTCCCTCTCTGGCCGGCCAGCCCGTTCGGGACGCTCTCGCACGCGGGCCCGATGACCCGCACCGTGCGCGACAACGCGACCCTGCTGGACATCTTGGCCCGCTTCGACCCGCGCGACTGGTCGGCGATGCCGACTCCTGCTCGGTCGTTCCTGGACGGGTTGGACGACGGGCTGGCGGGCCTGAACATCGCCTTCTCGGCGACCCTGGGCTTCGGCTCCAACGACCCGGAGGTCGAGGCGGTGGTGCGTTCGGCGGTGGCTGTCCTTGCGGATGCCGGTGCAAAGATCGAGGAGGTCGGCCCCGGGTTCGACGACCCGCTACAGGCCTTCCACGTGCTGTGGTACACCGGCGCCGCCAAGGTGTTGGAGCAGTACGGCGAAGCCGCACTCGACCGGATCGACCCGGGGCTGCGCAGGGCGGTCGAGGAGGGCGCGTCGTACACCGTCTCGGAGTACCTTGACGCCACCGCTGTCCGGATGGACCTCGGGCTGCGGATGGGGAGGTTCCACCAGCGCCACGACCTGCTGGTGACGCCGACCATGCCCATCGTGGCCTTCCCCGCCGGGCAGGACGCGCCGGACGGATGGCCGTCCCAGCGCTGGGCGAGCTGGTCGCCGTACACCTATCCGTTCAACCTTACCCAGCAGCCGGCGATCAGCGTGCCTTGTGGCTTCACCGGGGCCGGACTCCCGGTCGGGCTCCAGGTCGTGGGCCCACGGCACAGCGATGCTTTGGTGCTGCGGGCGGCCCAGGCCCACGAGCACGCCACCAACTGGACGCATGCCGTGCCCAGCCCGATCACCCGGCGAGGAGAGCCATGGCCCGATACATCAGCGTGACGCTCGAGAGCCGCAACGTGCGGTGCGTCGCCAGGCTGCTCGACGACGAAGCGCCGCGCACCGCCAACGCCGTGTGGGATGCACTGCCGTTGTCTGGCCAGGTCTACCACGGAAAGTACGCGCGCAACGAGATCTACAACCTGGTGCCGGCGTTCGCCGAGGTCGAGCCCGGCAAGGAAAACATCACGGTCACGCCGATCCCCGGCGACCTGTGCTACTTCGCCTTCGACTCCGACGACCTGGGCAACCCTGCGTACGGGTACGAGGAGGGGGAGGGTGCGAAGGGGCTCGCCGACGTCATCGACCTCGCTCTCTTCTACGGCCGCAACAACCTGCTCATCAACGGCGACCAGGGCTGGGTGCCGGGCAACGTGTTCGGGACGGTGGTCGCGGGTCTCGACGAGATGGCCGCGGCCTGCCAGGACATCTGGATGGGCGGCGCCCGAGGCGAGACGCTGACCTTCGCCCGCGCCGAGGCGCCACCGCCCTCGTGAGCCTCGTCCCGCGAGGTCGCGCTCCTTGTCCCGTGAGGTCGCGCTCCTTGTCTGGCGAGGTCGCGCCGCGGCTAGCCGCGCTCCGTTCATCACCCGTCGGCTCGATTTCACGAATACGCCGGTTCGGCGTAAACTTGCGTGTCGGCCCGGTTCTGGGTCCGTTTCTGTGCGCCCTTCGGCTGCCCCCGAAACCTGGGGTTGGGTGTGTGCGGCGCCCGGAGTCGACGTACCGCCAGCAACACTAGACATCGACTGATTACAGATTGCGGAGGATATGCCGAAGAAGGAAGGGGTCATCGAGATCGAGGGCACCGTCGTCGAGGCGCTCCCGAACGCCATGTTCAGGGTCGAGCTCAACAACGGGCACAAGGTATTGGCCCACATCAGCGGCAAGATGCGCCAGCACTACATCCGGATCCTCCCCGAGGACCGCGTGGTCGTGGAGCTGTCGCCGTACGACCTCACCCGGGGACGCATCGTCTATCGGTACAAGTAATCGCCTAGCAACCAGCCAGCCGCCAACCTCAGCTCGTGGCACCCGGATCAACGTGACCGAGCGCCACAGCCCAATGGAGAGCTCGATGAAGGTCAACCCGAGCGTCAAGAAGATCTGTGACAAGTGCAAAGTAATCCGCCGCAACGGGCGGGTCATGGTGATCTGCGACAACCCGCGCCACAAGCAGCGTCAGGGCTGATCACACGCACCCGAGGCGCCGGCCGACCGGCTGGCATCTCACCCAGCGCGACCGCTCGTCGCCCTCGACCCTGACGGGGAGAGGCGTCGTTGCCCCCGGACCGGAGGCCGGGGCCCTGCCATTCGTACGACGAGGAGACTCGTCTCTGAGAGGCGGGCAGGGACGCGGCGCGCGAGACACCTTCGGCCTAGTGAAAGGTTCATTGATGGCACGCCTCGTCGGTGTCGACCTCCCGCGTGACAAACGCATGGAGGTAGCACTCACCTACATTTTCGGGATCGGCAGAACTCGTGCCCACGAGCTCCTCGACGCCACCGGGGTCAGCCCCGACCTGCGCGTCCACCAGCTCGGGGACGAGGAGCTGGTCAAGCTTCGTGACTACATACAGGCCAACTTCCAGGTCGAAGGTGACCTTCGCCGTGAGGTGACCGGCGACATTCGCCGCAAGGTGGAGATCGGCAGCTACCAGGGCCGCAGACACCGGCAGGGTCTGCCCGTCCGAGGGCAGCGCACCCGGACGAACGCGCGTGGCCGCAAGGGCCCGAAGCGGACCGTCGCCGGCAGAAAGAAGGCGACCAAGTGACGGGCGATTTGGCGGAACCTCGTACGTCGCCGCGCTTCCGTCGCCGTACCAGCGACCGACTTACCACACCCCTCGTCGTCAGGAGATCTTGAGCTATGCCTCCCAAGGGCCGCACGGCCGCAAAGAAGGTGCGTCGCAAGGAGAAGAAGAACGTGTCCGTGGGACACGCTCACATCCGGAGCACGTTCAACAACACGATCGTCACGATCACCGACCCGATGGGCTTGGTGATCTCCTGGGCAAGTGCCGGCACAGTCGGCTTCAAAGGCTCGCGCAAGTCCACCCCGTACGCCGCCCAGATGGCCGCCGAGGCCGCCGGTCGTCGGGCGATGGAGCACGGCATGAAGAAGATCGATGTGTTCGTCAAGGGTCCCGGCTCAGGCCGGGAGACCGCGATCCGGTCGCTGGCTGCCGTCGGGCTCGAGGTCGGCACCATCCAAGACGTCACGCCCAGCGCCCACAACGGATGCCGCCCCCCCAAGCGGCCTCGCGGTTGATCCCCCGATCGAGTTAGGAGAGACGATCTACCATGGCCCGTTACACCGGACCCATGACGAAGAAGTCCCGCCGCCTGGGGGTCGACCTCATCGGTGGAGACGCGGCGTACGAACGCCGCCCCTACCCGCCCGGCCAGCACGGTCGCGGTCGGGTGCGGGAGTCGGAGTACCGCAACCAGCTGATCGAGAAACAGAAGGCTCGCTACACGTACGGCGTGCTGGAGAAGCAGTTCCTCAACTACTACAAGGAAGCCAGTCGCCGCCCCGGCAAGACCGGTGACAACCTGCTTCAGATGCTTGAGGCCCGCCTCGACAACGTCGTCTACCGGGCGGGGTTCGCCCGCACCCGACGGCACGCCCGGCAGCTGGTCGCGCACGGCCACTTCCAGGTCAACGGCCGCAAGGTCGACATCCCGTCCTACCAGGTCTCGGCGCACGACGTGATCGACGTGCGTTCCAAGTCGGTCGAGATGACGCCGTTCATCGTCGCGCGGGAGACGCATGGCGAGCGGGTCGTCCCGGCGTGGCTCGAGGTCATCACCAACAAGATGCGCGTCCTCGTGCACCAGCTTCCGGTTCGTGCGCAGATCGACGTACCGGTCCAAGAGCAGCTCATCGTCGAGTACTACTCCAAGAAATAATCTGTCGCGGAGGCGCCGCCTCCGCGCAGTTCACTGGGGGCCAGCCCCCAGCCCCCCGTCATGGCTGAGGTCAGAAATGACACCAGCCATGACGGTTCCAACCAAGATCTACGTCATCAAATAGTGGTTGGCGTAGGAAGGAAGAGTTACTGTGCTTATCGCTCAGCGTCCCACCTTGTCCGAAGAAGTCGCGGGCGACAACCGTTCGCGGTTCGCGATCGAGCCTCTCGAGCCGGGGTTCGGCTACACCCTCGGCAACTCGCTGCGCCGTACCCTCCTCTCGTCGATCCCCGGCGCGGCGGTGACCTCGATCCGGGTCGACGGGGTCCTGCATGAGTTCTCCACGATTCCCGGTGTGCGCGAGGACGTCACCGAGGTCATCTTGAGCCTCAAGCAGCTGGTCGTGTCCTCCGAGCACGACGAGCCCGTCACCATGTACCTGCGCAAGCAGGGTCCCGGCGAGGTAAAGGGGGGCGACATCGCGCCACCGGCGGGCGTCGAGGTGCACAACCCCGAGCTCGTCCTCGCCACCCTCAATGACAAGGGCAAGCTCGACATGGAGCTAGTCGTCGAGCGTGGACGCGGCTACGTGTCGGCGGTGCAGAACAAGAACAACGAGGACGAGATCGGACGGATGCCGGTCGACTCGATCTACTCCCCGGTGC
>JACCUS010000263.1 GCA_013811715.1 Nocardioidaceae bacterium | reverse complement strand
GGAGACGTCCGGGAGCACCTCGAGATACTCGAGGCGACCGGCGTCAGTGCCCGAGCGGTCCGGCGCCCGAGCGAGCTCGAAGCGGTCGACGCCATGGTCATCCCGGGTGGGGAGTCCACGACCATGGCCAAACTGGCGACGATCTTCGAGCTGTTCGAGCCGCTGCGGAGCCGCATCGCCGCCGGGATGCCGGCGCTCGGCACCTGCGCCGGCATGATCATGCTCGCCGACAGGCTGGTCGGCGTGGCCGAGGCGCAGGGCACGTTCGGCGGCCTGGACGTCGCCGTACGACGCAACGCGTTCGGTCGCCAGGTCGACTCGTTCGAGACAGACGTGGACTTCGTCGGTCTCGGCTCCCCGCTGCACGCGGTCTTCATCCGGGCTCCGTGGGTCGAGGAGGTCGGCGACGGCGTCGAGGTGCTCGCCACGGTCGCCGACGGCCCGGCCACGGGTAGGATCGTCGCCGTCCGACAGGGGTTGGTGATGGCGACGTCGTTCCATCCCGAGATCGCGGGCGACCCGCGCGTGCACCGATGCTTCGTCGAGATGGTCAAGAGCTAGGCACTCCGGACCGTCCGAGAACCTGAGACTGAGGAGACGCAAGACGCATGTCAGGTCACTCGAAGTGGGCGACGACCAAGCACAAGAAGGCGGTGGTCGACGCCAGGCGCGGCAAGCTGTTCGCCAAGCTGATCAAGAACATCGAGGTGGCGGCGCGCCTCGGCGGCGGCGACCTCACCGGCAACCCGACGCTGTACGACGCCGTCCAGAAGGCCAAGAGGTCTTCGGTGCCGGGCGACAACATCGCCCGCGCCGTCAAGCGCGGATCGGGTCTGGAGGCCGGGGCCGTCCAGTACCAGACGATCATGTACGAGGGGTACGCCCCGGGCGGCGTCGCGCTGCTGATCGAGTGCCTCACCGACAATCGGAACCGCGCGGCCGGGGAGGTGCGCACCGCGATGACCCGCAACGGCGGCTCGATGGCCGACGCGGGGTCGGTCTCCTACATGTTCACTCGCAAGGGCGTGGTCATCGTGCCGAAGTCGCAGGAGGGCGCCGAGACCGAGACCGACGAGGACGCGGTGCTGGCGGCCGTGCTCGACGCGGGCGCCGAGGAGGTCAACGACATCGGGGACGCGTTCGAGGTGATGTCCGAGCCGACCGACCTGGTGGCGGTGCGTACGGCGCTGCAGGCCGGCGGCCTGGACTACGACTCCACCGAGGCGTCGTTCGTTCCCAGCCTGACGGTCGGCGCCGACATGGCCGGCGCGAAGCAGGTGTTTCGGCTGATCGAGGCGCTGGAGGACTCCGACGACGTGCAGAACGTGTTCAGCAATATCGACGTCTCCGACGAGGTGCTGGCCGAGATCGGCTGAGCCGGCAAGGCTGAGCCTTGGGGGACTGGCACCGGCGGGCTGCCCGCGCGTCGGTCCGCGATCGGGCCGTGTCCGGGCGATACCTTAGCGTGAGTCGAACACATGTTCGCCGAGCCGCGCTCACGCCGGCTCGAGACCACAGGAGGCGGGCCAGGTGCGCGTGTTGGGTGTCGACCCGGGACTGACCCGCTGTGGCCTCGGTGTCGTCGAGGGCTCGCTCGGCAAACCGCTGACCGCGGTGGCGGTCGACGTCGTACGCACTCCCTCGACCGCCGAGCTCGGCAACCGGCTGGTGGCCATCGACGCCGCCGTCGAGGCGTGGATCGAGCGGTATCGCCCCGACGCGGTGGCGGTCGAGCGGGTCTTCTCCCAGCACAACGTGCGCACTGTGATGGGCACCGCGCAGGCGTCCGGTGTGGCCATCGTCGCAGCCGCGCGCCGCGGCATCCCGGTGGCGCTGCACACACCGAGCGAGGTCAAGGCGGCGGTGACCGGCAACGGCCGCGCCGACAAGGCGCAGATCACTGCGATGGTGACCCGGGTGCTGCGGCTGCCTGAGCGCCCTTCACCCGCCGACGCCGCCGACGCCCTCGCACTCGCGATGTGCCACATCTGGCGTGGCGCCGCGACGGCGCGGCTGCAAGAGGCGGTGGCGCTCGCTCGGGCGGAGTCGCAGGGGGCGGGGGTGGCGCGTTGATCGCCTTCGTGCGCGGACCGGTCTCAGCGGTGTTCGTCGACTCCGCTGTCATCGAGGTCGGGGGAGTCGGCATCTTGGTGATGTGTACGCCGAACGCGCTCGCCTCACTGCGGGTCGGCGATGACGCGATGCTGGCCACGTCGATGGTGGTCCGAGAGGACTCCTTGACCCTTTTCGGCTTCGCCGACTACGACGAGCGCGGCGTCTTCGAGCTGTTGCAGACGGCCAGCGGGGTCGGCCCGAAACTGGCGCAGGCGATGCTGGCGGTGCACGGCGCCGACGGGCTGCGTCGGGCGGTGACGTCCGAAGACCTGGTCGCGTTGTGCAAGGTGCCTGGCGTCGGGCGTAAGGGGGCGCAACGCATCGTGTTGGAGCTGAAGGACCGGATCGGCGCGCCCACGACATCGACGGTCGCCGGGAAAGACAGGGCCGCCCCCGCTTCGAGCGACGAGGTCTGGCGTGAGCAGGTGCGGGCGGGGTTGCTGGGTCTCGGCTGGTCCGCGCGGGAGGCCGAGGCCGCGGTCGAAACCGTGGCGCCGATGGCGGCCGAGGCCGCCTCCGACGGTGCGCCGGCGCCAGTCGCTGAACTCCTGCGGGCGGCGCTGCGTTCGCTGTCGAAGGCGTGAGGCCGGTGTCGCCGTACCCCGACGACGGGCCGGACGAGCGGCTCGCGCACGACACCGAGACCACCTCCGGGGAGCTCGACGGTGTGGACGGTGTGGGTCGTTCGCTCGTCGCGGCCGAGGCCGAAGGGGACGAACGTGCGGTCGAGGCGGCGCTGCGGCCGCGGACGCTTGACGAGGTCATCGGGCAGGAGCGGGTGCGCGAGCAGCTGGGGCTGGTGCTGGCCGCCGCCCGCGGCCGGGGTCGGGCCCCCGATCACGTGTTGTTGTCAGGGCCGCCGGGGCTGGGCAAGACCACGATGGCGATGATCATCGCTACCGAGATGAGCACCCCGCTGCGCATCACCAGCGGTCCGGCGATCCAGCACGCCGGTGACCTCGCCGCGATCCTGTCCGGCCTCAGCGACGGCGACGTGTTGTTCCTCGACGAGATCCACCGGATGTCGCGGCCAGCGGAGGAGATGCTCTACATGGCGATGGAGGACTTCCGGGTCGACGTCATCGTCGGCAAGGGACCCGGCGCAACCGCGATCCCGCTGGAGATCCCGCCTTTTACCCTCGTCGGGGCGACCACGCGCGCCGGGCTGCTGCCGGGGCCGCTGCGCGACCGCTTCGGCTTCACCGGTCACCTGGGGTTCTACGAGACCGCGGACCTGCACCGGATCGTGACGCGGTCGGCCCGGCTCCTTGATGTCGAGGTCGAGACCGACGCCGGAGTCGAGATCGCCTCGCGTTCCCGCGGCACGCCCCGGATCGCCAACCGGCTGCTACGCCGGGTGCGCGACTTCGCACAGGTCAGGGCGGACGGCGTCGTGACGCAGCCGCTGGCCCACGATGCGTTGGCGCTGTTCGAGGTCGACGAGTCGGGGCTCGACCGCCTCGACCGGGCCGTGCTCGACGCGTTGTGCCGCCGCTTCGGGGGTGGGCCGGTGGGCCTGGGCACGTTGGCGGTCGCGGTGGGTGAGGAGCGCGAGACCGTCGAGGAGGTCGCCGAGCCGTTCCTGGTGCGGTCTGGTTACCTGGCACGCACCCCCCGCGGACGGGTCGCCACCCCGGCTGCCTGGCAGCACCTGGGGCTCACGATCCCGCCCAGCGCGCCGTTCCCCGACCAGGCCGTCCTCTTCGACGACGAATAGCGCCGGGTTACCCGATCGGCGCCAGGACGCGCCAGCCTTCAGTGACATGGCAGCGGCAGCAGGTGAAACGTTGCCAAACCGCGGGGTCGGGAGCGGACGTGGGCCAAGGCGCGCTCTGGAGCCCCTGCCTGGTCTAGGGGCGGACCGGACGTTGAGTTGTGATGCGATCGGGCAGGTGGGGCACCCACGACGAGCCTTGCGCGTCACGAATCGGCTACGCAAGCGGGCGGGACTCGGGTTTGCCGAGCCGTACAGATAGACTCCGCCATTGGCCGTGTTTGCCGCGGCCTTGTTGATTGTGTCGTC
>JACCUS010000484.1 GCA_013811715.1 Nocardioidaceae bacterium | reverse complement strand
TCGCCTGCAACGCTGGCCTCCTCCCGCTGATGCTCGGCAGCGACTCCGCGGTCCTCGACCTGGGACTCTCGCGCCGACTCTTTGACCGTTACCAGCGAATCGCGCTCGCTGTGCGCGACCGCGGCTGTGTCTTCCCCGGCTGCGACAGACCACCAGCCTGGACAGAAGCACACCACATCACCGGCTGGCAAGACGGCGGGCCGACCGACATGGCCAACGGCTGTCTGCTCTGCAACTTCCACCACCACCTCGTCCACCGAGGCGACTGGGCCGTCGTGATGGCCTCCGACGGCGTCCCCGAGATCCTCCCACCGGCGCGCATCGACCCGGACCGACAACCCCGCCGACATCAACGCCTGCGGCCACAACGCGAGTAAGTGCCGCCGCGGCCACGGTCTGGCCGTTTGATCGGCATCGCGGCGCCACGTCCGAGTCAACCCGGTCAGCTCGTAGCAAGCGCGGTCGATCGAGTTCGGCTGGCGCTGAGCCTGCGCATCTGGTCAGCGCCGTGGTGTAGTACAGTCACGCCATGAAGGATAATCGTAGTGTAGTGATGGTCGATGTGCGGGAGGCTGCGGGGTTGGCCTCCCGAACACCGGAGACGATCCGGCGGTGGGTGTGGAGTGGACGACTCGAGGCGCGGCGACAGGGGCGTCGGCTGCTGGTCGCCCGCGACGACGTACTGCGCCTGAGCGGCCAGCCCGCCAACAGCGGTCCGGAGCTGACGCTGCGCGAGTGGGCAACCCAAGCACGGCGTTCGCGCGGGGCGCAGGGTGGTGGTGCCAAGACCGCCAGCGACCTGGTCCTCGCCGACCGCGGTGCCCGGTCCGCTGGCGGAGGCGCCCGCGATGCCCTGCGCCAGCTACCGATCACGCTCGTCGACGAGGCCGCGGACCGGGACAGAGCCTGGGACCTCTCCCGCCGCTACGACGAACACCCGCTCTACGACATGCTGTACGCCGCTTTGGCGGAGCGTCTGCGCGACCAGCTGTTTCACTGCCGACGAGAGGCTGAGACGACGGCTGGCCCCTCTCGGCTTCGTCGCCGGGCCGTGACCGGCTGAGGAGCCAAGTCGCGCCAACGCCCTGTCGGACGCCTGCGCGACCGTCCGCAGCACCGAAAACCAGTTGTCCGACGACGAGGGAGGCGGGGAGGCTGTGAGCCATGGAAGGCTTTGACCCGGCCACTAGCTTTGGCCCTGACGTCGCCCGGCGCTATGACGACGACCTGCGCGGCGACGAGACCGAGACTGTCGACTTGCTTGCCGAACTGGCGGGCGGCGGAGGTGCTTTGGAGTTCGCGGTAGGCACCGGACGCATCGCCCTCCCGTTGGCGGCACGCGGTGTCCAGGTCCACGGCATTGAGCTTTCGCCCGACATGGTGGAGCGGCTGTGTGAGAAACCTGGCGGGGACGACCTCGCCGTGACCATGGGCGACATGTCCAGCGTCCAAGCCCCGGGCCGCTATCGGCTCGTATATCTCGTCTTCAACACGATCTACAACCTCCTCACCCAAGAAGACCAGGTGAGCTGCTTCGAGAATGCGGCGCGTCACCTGGCTGACGATGGGGTCTTCCTCATCGAGGCGGGCGTGCCCCTTGCCTGGCTGCGCGGGAACCAGTTCGTGGATGCCGAATACGTCGGCAACGACGAGGTCGTACTCGATGTCAACCAGTACGACCCGGTGACACAGATCCTCGACGAGAACCACGTGCACCTGAGCAACACCGGCGTCCGGCTGGGGCCGATCTCTTGCCGAATCGCGTTCCCCAGCGAACTCGACCTCATGGCGCGCATCGCTGGCCTTCGGTTACTCGAACGCTGGGGCGGGTGGCGTCGCGAACCCTTCACCAGGGACAGCGCCCGTCACATCAGCGTTTACGGCCGCTAGAGAATCAGCCCAGGCTGGACGTCCTCGAGGCAGAACTGTCGGTGCCGGCCGGTACAACTGGTATTGCCGCCGGGGAGCGAGTTCCAGGCGGGTCACCAGAGGGGTCGAGTTGAAGTTCTCAGCGCAGTTGGATGTGAACGTCGTCGCGGTGGAGTCCGTCGACGAGGTGTCGGTGATGTTGGACCTGGCGGCGCCGAGCGTCGTACGGGAGGCCGAGCGTACGCCGGCAACCCTGCAGGTGGTCGTGGACCGCAGCGGGTCGATGGCCGGCGCGCCGTTGGAGGGCGCGATCGAGGCGTTGTGCACGCTGGTGGCCCGGCTCGACGAGCGGGACAACTTCGGTGTCGTCGTCTTCGATGACGTCGCTGAGGTGGTGGTCCCGGCTGGGCCGCTGACCGACAAGGCGTACGTCGTGCACCGGTTGAGGCAGGTTCATGCAAGGGGGATGACCGACCTGTCCGGTGGCTACTTCCGTGGCCTGCAGGAGCTCAAGCGGGTCGCTGGTGGTGAGGGCGGCACCCTGCTGCTGATCTCCGACGGCCACGCCAACCAGGGAGTGACCGACCCGGCGCAGCTCGAGCAGATCGCCGCGTCGGGGGTGGGGGAGCGGATCGTGACGTCGACGCTCGGCTACGGGCTCGGGTACGACGAGAGCGCGCTGGCGGCGATGGCCCGTGGCGGGTCAGGCAACCACAACTTCGCTGAAGACCCCGACAAGGCCGGCGCGGCGATCGCGTCGGAGGTGACGGAGCTGTTGGCCAAGTCGGTGCAGGCGGCCTCGCTGCTCATCGCGATGGAGCCGGCGGTGGCGCTGGTGCAGCTGTTCAACGACCTGCCGTCCCAGCAGATCGGGGACGGCAAGGTGATGGTCGAGCTCGGGGACCTGTACTCGGGGGAGCAGCGCAAGCTGCTGCTGCGGTTCGGTGTCCCGGCGATGGCCGCGCTCGGGCTGGCTCAGGTCGCCAGCTTGGAGCTGCGGTACGTCGAGCTGCATGGCCTGGTCGAGCAGGTCGTCACGTTGGCGGTGCAGGTGAACGTGGTGCCCGGCGACGAGGCCGCGGGTCGTGTCGTCGACCCGACCGTGCAGAGCGAGGTGCTGTTCCAGGAGGCGCAGCAGGCCAAACGACACGCCTCGGAGGCCCTCGAGCGCGGCGACCGCGAGGCGTCGGCGGGTTTCTTCGCAGCGGCCGAAGGGAAGATCGGGCAGGCGCTGTCCGTGGCGCCGGAGGAGCTGCTCGCCGACTTGCAGAAGGAACAGTCCGACGTCGGCGCCATGCGTGAGCGCGCCACCTGGGAGGACACCAGCTACATGTCGAAGATGAGCCGGGCGTCGTACCACGAGCGCAACCGCAAACGCGGCCGCCCCAGCGACTGAAGACGTTGACCCAGCCGAAGGGGCCATCCAGCGCGTGATACCCCTCGTGGACTCGCACCGGAAAGCCCACATCGAGGTCCGCGGCCAGCGGCTCGTGGTGCCACCCACGCACCGATCGGTCCGTGGCCGCGTATCGGATCGTCACCCTGGCTCCTCGACAATCAGCTTGGCGGCTGCCGAGGTGTCGAGATAGTGCCTCACCGGTCCCCGCGCAGCACGTCGAGTGACTCCTGCACCGGCCGATCCAGGCGCTTGTGCGGCCAGGACCCAAATCCGCCGCGGAGCCTGGCGGGGCGGATTCGCAGGCCGGCGTCGTCGCTCCTGGGCGCCGGCGCGATCACCGCTCGACGACGAGCTGCATACCGGGTTGAAGGCCCGGGCCGCGGCCGAGGGACGCTCGGTCAACTCGTTGGTGGTCGAGGCGCTGAGGGCGCTCATCTCGTAGGGCGACGCACCGCGGAGTGCGTTCCGGTCGATGGTGG
>JACCUS010000473.1 GCA_013811715.1 Nocardioidaceae bacterium | reverse complement strand
CTGCGCGAGTGCGGCGTCGTACTCGCCGGCCCCGACCCCAAGACCCTCGTCGACCAGGTGACCGCGGCCGATCTTCGGGCACAGGTGCTGGTGGACGCCGAGCGGTTCATGCCGCTCCTGGCGGGCTGGGCCGATCTCGACAACGCCTGGACGCAGCCGTACGTCGTCGCCACCTTCTGCCGGTTCCTGCACACGCTCGACTGCGGCCGGGTGACATCGAAGCGGCAGGCGCTGCTGTGGGGACGCGACCATCTCGACGACGAGTGGGGCGACCTGATCCAGCAGGCGCTCGACGACCGCCCGGACCCATGGCAGCGCGTCGGGAGGCCCGCGCGCCGCGGCAGCGTCGGGCCGACGAGACGGTTCGCCGACTACGCCGAGAACCTGGCCGCGAGCCACCAGCCCTGAGCCGTCACGTTGCAGGCAACACCAGTACGCCGTCGGCGGCCAGTGTAGGTGCCTCGACAGGCACGGAGTGCGGGTAGACCAGTCCGGCGCCGGTGTTCAGCAGCACCACCTCCTCGTCGGTCGAGATCCAGCCCTGCCCGATCAGCCTTCGGGTGGCAGCGACCGTCGCGGCTCCCTCGGGGCAGAGGAACATCCCCTCCATCTGGCCGACGAGGCGCACGTCGCCCAGCAGCTCGTCGTCGGTGACTGCGACCGCCGTACCCCCGGTCGCATAAAGCGCCTCGAGCACGAGGAAGTCGCCGAGCGCCTTGGGGACGTTGATGCCGAAAGCGGTGGTGACTGCGTTCGGCCATGGCTCGGACTCGGTGGCACCAGCCTCGAAGGCTCGCACGATCGGGGCGCAGCCCTCTGCCTGCACTGCGACCAGGCGCGGCAGCGGGCCAGTCAGCCAGCCGAGCTCGACGAGCTCCGACAGCCCTTTGTGGATGCCTATGAGACCGACCCCGCCGCCGGTCGGGTAGACGATCACGTCGGGCATCCGCCACCCGAGCTGTTCGACGATCTCGAAGGCCATCGTCTTCTTGCCCTCGACCCGGTACGGCTCCTTGAGCGTGGACACGTCGAACCAACGCCCAGAGCTCTTGGCCACGGCGGCGGCGACCAACCTGCCGGCGTCGGAGATCAGTCCGTCGACCAGGCGCAGGTCTCCGCCGGTGGCGACCGTCTCCACACGGGTGATCATCGGCGCGTCCACAGGCATGACGACGACGACGTCGAGCGCGGCGCGGGCACCGTACGTCGACCAGGCCGCGCCGGCGTTGCCGTTGGTGGGCAGCACGATCCGTTGCGCGCCGAGCTCGCGTGCTCGCGACACGCCGACCGCCGCGCCTCGCGCCTTGAACGACCCGGTGGGCAGGGCTCCCTCGTCCTTCACCCAGAGCCGGTCCAGACCGAGCTCCTCGGCCAGCCGGGGAGCGCTCAACAGCGGTGTCATCCCCTCACCGAGCGTCACGACGTGTTCTGGGGCCGACACCGGCAGCAGCTCGTGATACCTCCACAGGTCTGCAGCACGCCGGGCGATGTCGTCGGGGCCAACCGTCACCGCATCGAGGTCGTAGCGGGCGAGCAGGGGAGAGCCGCAGGAACGACACAGTCCGAGCAAGGTGGTGGCGTCGTACTCCGCGTGGCATCGAGGGCATCGGCATGACTGCAGCGCGCTGTAGCTCACCTGGCCATCCTGGCAGTCAGCGACTCGCCGAAGGACGAAATGAGGCAGCGGGCATTGACCTGAGGCTCCGTTCGTAGAAAACTACCCAATGTTACGAGTGGTCCGTTGCTCATTTACCTTGAGCGGGGAACCGCCCGAACCACCGTTTGCCGTCCCAGGAGGAACCGATGCGTCACACGTCCAAGGCCCGCCCCACCCGTTGGTGGGCTCTCATCTGCGCCGTACTCGTCGGCCTTTCCCTCGCACCGGCGGCCGTCGCCGGCAACCCCTCCGCCTCGACCGGCGGCACGGCATCTGTCGAGGGTGACCGTGGCACCGGCTGGGTGCGCAACACGCTGGGCCGGATGACGCTGGAGGAGAAGGTCGGGCAGCTGTTCATGACCTACGCGTACGGCGAAACCGCCGACACACAGGCGGCCGCCGATGTGGCCCGCAACCAGTCGACGTACGGGGTCGACAACGCCGCGGAGCTGATCGACAAGTACAAGCTGGGCGGCGTCATCTACTTCGCCTGGTCCAACAACGTCAACAACCCCGAGCAGATCGCCGGGCTGTCCAACGGTGTGCACGACGCCTCGCTGAGCCAGCGCGTCGCGACGCCCTCGCTGATCGCCACCGACCAGGAGGGCGGCATCGTCGCCCGAGTCGGCCCGCCTGCTACCCAGTTCCCGGGCAACATGGCGCTCGGGGCGACCCGCAGCACCAACGACGCACAGACCGCAGCGTCCATCACGGGCCAGGAGCTGAAGGCGCTCGGCGTCAACTGGAACTTTGCACCCGTCGCCGACGTGAACGTCAACCCGCAGAACCCGGTGATCGGGGTCCGGTCGTACAGCTCAGACCCGGCACTGGCTGCAGACATGACCGCAGCGCAGGTGCTGGGCTACCAGGGCGCCGGTATCGCGGCGGCCGCAAAGCACTTCCCCGGACACGGGGACACGTCGGTCGACAGTCACACCGGCATCCCGATCATCGACCACACCCGCGAGGAGTGGGAGCAGATCGACAAGCCGCCGTTCCAGGCCGCGATCGACCAGGGCATCAAGGCCATTATGACCGCGCACATCGTGGTGCCCTCCCTCGACCCGTCAGGTGATCCCGCGACGCTCTCCAGGCCGATCCTGACCGGCATCCTGCGTAACGAGATGGGCTACAACGGGGTCGTTATCACCGACTCCCTCGGCATGGCCGGCGTTCGTGACAAGTACGGTGACGGCCGGGTGCCGGTGCTTGCCCTCAAGGCCGGCGCCGACATGCTGCTGATGCCGCCGAACCTCGAGCTCGCCTACAATGCCGTGCTCGACGCGGTTCGCAGCGGCGAGCTGACCGAGAAGCGCATCAACACCTCGGTCCGGCGCATCCTCCGGCTCAAGTGGGATCTCGGTCTGGTCGGGGACCCTTACGTGGACGTCTCCGACATACCCAAGGTCGTCGGCACGCCTGAGCATCTCAAGGCGGCCCAGGAGCTGACCGACCGCAGCACGACCCTGGTTAAGAACGACGGCGACCTGCTGCCGTTGGCGGCCAACACCGGTCAGAGCGTGTTCGTCACCGGCTGGGGTGTCACCACGACCGCGACCATCGCCGGCAAGATCGAGGAACGTGGCGACAGCGCCGACGTGTACGAAACCGGCACCAACCCGTCCGAGGCGCAGATCCAGGCTGCCGTCGCGGCAGCGGAGACCCACGACGTGACGGTGGTGGTGTCCTACCGGGCCTGGGTGGACTCCTCTTCCGGTCAACGGGAGCTGGTACGCCGGCTGACGGCGACCGGCAAACCGGTGATCGCGGTGGCAGCGCGCGACGCATACGACATCGCCTACTTCCCCGAGGTGCCGGCATACCTGGCGACGTACAGCTGGACCGGTGTCTCGCTGGAGTCGGCGGTGCGGGTGTTGTATGGAGAGGTCAACCCACAGGGCAAGCTGCCTGTGACGATCCCGACCGCGGACGATCCCGACACGGTGCTGTACCCGTTCGGCCACGGCCTGACCTACTGAGGCCCCGCGCATGCGAATCCGAATCCGGGGAGTACTCGGTTCGGCAGCGCTGATCCTGTCGGCTGTCGTCGCACCAACTGTCGGTGCGGCGGCAGCCGGCGACCAGCCTGCCGGCGATTGGCGCAACGTCGAGTTGCGCGTGGTCAGTTACAACATGCACACCGGGATCGGCGCGGATGGCCAGCTGGACCTGGCGCGCACGGCGCAGGCGCTGGAGGCGATGGACGCCGACGTCATCGGTCTGCAGGAGGTCGACGTGCACTGGTCGGCGCGCAGCGAGTGGCGCGACCAGGCCCGCGACCTCGCCAAGGCGCTGGACATGCGGGTGTTCTTCGCTCCCATCTACAGCTTCGACCCGCCCGAGCCCGGACTGCCCCGTCGCGAGTACGGCCTGGCGGTGCTGACCGACCTGCCGGTCATGCGCACCGAGAACCACGACATCACCCGGCTGTCGACCCAGGGAACCGACCCGGTTCCGGAGCCAGCGCCCGGCTTCCCCGAGGTCGTGGTCAACGCCGAGGGAGCCGTGGTGCACTTCTACGCGACCCACCTCGACTACCGGGCCGACCCCAGTGTGCGGGCGATGCAGGTGCGGGACACCCTCGCCATCCTCGACGAAGACCCGGAAGGCGCGCAGCAGGTGCTGGTCGGCGACTTCAACGCACCACCCGGGGCCTCTGAACTCGCGCCGCTGTGGACTGAGCTGCTCGACACCTGGGCGGTCGCCGGTTCCGGCCCCGGGTTCACCTTCCCCACCACCGACCCGGTCAAGCGCATCGACTACGTGACCGTCTCCCCCGACATCACCACGCTCGACGCCGAGGTCGTGTCGACGCAGGCCTCCGACCATCTCCCGGTGGTCGCCGACCTGGTCGTACGGCGTGGCGGCTGACCCCCATCCGAAGAGGCACAGCCGAAGACCCAACCACGACGACGTACCCAGGAGCACTCATGGACAGGCGAAACTTCCTCAAGACCGCGGCGACCGCGACGGGGGCAGTCGCACTCTCGACCGGGATGCCGGCCGCCTTCGGGGCGCCCAGGACTGCGTCCGGCGAGACGCTGGCCACCGGAGAACGGGTGCTCACCGGCATCGAGACGCTGGCTGCCGACGGCTACCGCCTCGTCCGTGGCGAGCGGGTCGGACTGATCTCCAACCCGACCGGCATCGTGCCCAACCTGCGTCACGAGATCGACGTAATCGTCGAGTCCGGGCAGGTGAACCTTGTGGCCGGCTTCGGGCCCGAGCACGGGTTCCGCGGCAGCGCGCAGGCCGGTGGCGCCGAGGGCGACTACATCGACCCCCGCACCGGCGTCCCCGTCTACGACACGTACGGCAAGAGCCCGGCCGTGATCGCGGACTTCTACCGTCGGTCCGGCGTCGAGACCGTGATGTTCGACATCCAAGACGTCGGCGCCCGCTTCTACACCTACATCTGGACGATGTACGACTGCATGGTCGCCGCCTCACAGGCCGGCGTGCGCTTCGTGGTGCTCGACCGGCCGAACCCGATCAGCGGCGTGGCCGCGTACGGGCCGGTGATGCACCCGGAGTTCGCGTCGTTCGTCGGCCGCAAGGCGATCTCGCAGCAGCACGGGATGACGGTCGGGGAGCTCGCGCGGCTGTTCAACGAGGAGTTCCTCCCCGAGGACGCCAACGCCAACGGCTCGGTGGAGCTGGCCGTGTCGAAGATAAGCCGCTGGCGCCGAGACATGTACTTCGAGGGCACCGGGCTGCCGTTCGTGATGCCGTCGCCGAACATGCCGAGGGTCGAGACCGCGGCCGTTTACCCGGGCACCTGCCTGTTCGAGGCGACCAACCTGTCGGAGGGGCGGGGCACGACTCGGCCGTTCGAGCTGATCGGCGCGCCCTACATCGACTATCCGTGGGCCGATGCTCTGCGGGCGCAGGACCTGCCCGGGGTGGAGTTCCGGGAGGCGTACTTCGCGCCGTTCATCTCCAAGCACACCGGGGCCACCTGCGGCGGAGTGCAGCTGCATGTCACGGACCGGCGGGACTTCAACGCGATCCGCACCGCGATCGCCATGATCATCACCGCCAAGCAGCTCTACCCCAACAACTTCGCCTGGCGTGAGTCGCAGCCGCCGTACTGGATGGACCGGCTCACCGGGTCGGAGCGGGCGCGCACCGCGATCGACGGCGGAGCCAGTGTCGACGAG
>JACCUS010000468.1 GCA_013811715.1 Nocardioidaceae bacterium | reverse complement strand
GTGCGCTGACCCAGCAACGACACCAGGCGGTGCACGCGCTCATGCAGCAGGCCCGCAGCCTCGGTGCTGCCAGGGGGCAGCGGGTGAGCGAGGCTGTCGCCACCGAAGTGCGGCAGACCCTGGACGCCAGCCTCGCCGACGCCCGCATTGCCGACGCGGTGCTGGCCGGCCGGCTCTCGCGCGCGGTGGAGTACGCCGGCTTCGGTGAGCCAGCCGAGGGTTCCTGGCCTGGTCGGACGGCATCCGCCACTCAGCCTCGCGCGGCTGACAACGGCACGGTCGCGGAGGTCACGGACCTCACCGCCCGCCGGCGGCAGACAGCCGAGCGCGATCTGGCCGAAGCCGAGGACTCGCTGCGGATCGCACAAGCGGACCGCAGGGCAGCAAAGACCGAAAACGAACAGACCGAGAGCATCTTGCAGGCGGCGCAGCGCGAAGTAGACCGGATGCGGGCCGATCTGGACACAGCGGAACAGAAGGCAGCAGCCGCAGAAGAGGGCCTTGATGGCGCCCGTCTGCGCCTCGGCCGCGCAGACCATGCTGTCCGTCAGGCAGAACAGACGCGTGAGGAGGCAGCTTTTCGCGTCGCGGAGCTGGAAGAGAGATGAGTTTCCACTCTCCGGCGGTCGAGGGGCTGTTCGGACAGGTTGTGCAGGTGCCTGTTGTGCGGGTGCCTGCCAGCACGTGGGGTGGTGAGGCCGCGCTGTGCTCGGATCGAGGGCTCCTCAGGTGCAGCGGAAAACCGCACGACCCTGCGAGTTGCCGGCCACCTGGACAGCGATCACGTCGCGCATAACGTCGAGCACCTGCTCGACGGGCAGCGGCGTGTCGGCCACCTTGAGGTGTGGGTTCGTGACCGCCACCGGGTGCCACCAGGCGCCATCGGCGGTCAAAGTGGGCTCTGGCTCGACCGTGTCGAGGCTGATGTGCACGCCCTGGGCGGCGAAGCCCTCCTCCGCCACCGGACGTATCACCCGATCCTCGCGGTCGATGCCGATGGCGTCGAGGGCGACGTGCAGCGCCTCGGCGTTCGCGGCGTCCTCGGGTTGGAGTGTTGCTGCGACTCGGACCCGGAACCCCAGCTCGCGGGCAAGGCGGATCCCGGTCATCGCCTTGGCGTGCGACCCGGCGCCGCGCTGCCTGTCGTGCAGCCCCGGTTCTGCCGAGTCCAGGCTCACCTGCAAAGTGACAGCCTTCCGGTCGAGGGCCTCAAGCGTCTCGCGCCGGGTGCCTCGTTGGAAGACCATCGCGTTCGTGAGCAGCGTGACCGGCACCTGAGATGCGGTCTCGGCGAGCAGAGTCCCCAGTTGCGGGTGCAGGAACGGCTCGCCGCCGGTGACAAGCAGCTCGCGGCCGCCCTGGGCCACGAACTCGCTCGTGGCGGCTGCCGCAACCTCGACCGGCATCAGGCGGGCCGAAGCCTTCGGCGACGACTCCGCGCAGCAGTAGCTGCACGCCAAGTTGCAGTGGAAGTTGGAGTACAGCCACAACCGGCTGCCGAGCGGGACCGCCGTACCCTCGGTGAACGTAGCTCGGGGTGCTGGCGGCCGGGGGCTGCCTCGCCGGATCGACAGCCGCCAAGGTCCGCGGCCGCCACCGTCGTCACGCACGTCGAGGAGCTCGTGCCCCGCCAGCCGCGCCCACGCGGGCAGGTCGGCGAGCACAGAGGGCTCGCGAGTATGCAGGAGCAGGACCTCGCCTGCGCCGATTCGACGCATTGCCGACGTGATCGAGAGCAGGAGCCCGCTGCCGCAGTCCATGTTGCCGCCGTCGAACTCCACCGCTGGAGCCGCGCCCTTGGCGCCGTGCCGCTCCTCGGTGCTGGGCCGCGTCATCAGAACGACAGCGACCCCGCGCCGTCGGCGAGCAGGGCGACGAGTGTGGCACCTCCGACGATCGTCGCCCCTTTGATGAGGTCGTCCGGGCCGATGTCGCGCTTCTTGGCGCATGGGCTGCAGACCAGGATCGTGCCGCCCGCCTCGACGAACGAGGACACCAGCTCGCCCAGCGGTGCGAAGCCCTCCTCGTGCAGCTCCTCGGCGACCCCCTGCTTGGCCAGCCGGGTGCCCTCAGACG
>JACCUS010000467.1 GCA_013811715.1 Nocardioidaceae bacterium | reverse complement strand
CTCACGCTGCGTGGGAGCCCCCATCAGAGCTTGCGGAGGCGGACCCAGCGGACGGAGTGGTCGCGGTCCTTGCGCAAGACGAGGGTGGCGCGGCCACGGGTGGGTTTGATGTTCGAGTCGAGGTTGGGCCCGTTGGTCGAGTCCCAGATCCGCTCGGCCTCCGCCGTCGACTCGACCTCGCTGAGCTCGGCGAAACGCTGGAAGTACGACGCCGGGTCGCGAAAGGCGGTCTCTCGAAGCCGGAGGAACCGCTCGACGTACCAGCGCCGGATGTCGGGGGTGGCGGCGTCGACGTACACCGAGAAGTCGAAGAAGTCGCGCACCGCCAGGCCGACCCGTCCAGCCGCGGTCACCCGGGCGGGCTGCAGCACGTTGAGCCCCTCGATCAGCACGATGTCTGGCTGCTCCAGCACCAGCCGCCGGTCGGCCATCACGTCGTACTCGAGGTGGGAGTAGACCGGCGCCGAGACCTCCTCGGCGCCGGACTTGATGTCGATGACGAAGCTCAGCAGCGCCCGCCGGTCATAGGACTCCGGGAACCCCTTGCGGTCGAGGATGCCGCGCCGATCGAGCTCGGCGTTGGGGTAGAGGAAGCCGTCGGTGGTGACGAGCGCGACGTTGGGGTGCTCCGGCCACCGCGCCAGCAGCTCGCGCATCAGCCGGGCGGTGGTGGACTTGCCGACCGCGACCGACCCAGCCACACCGACCACGAACGGGGTGCGCGCCGGTTGTCGGGCGCCGAGGAAGTCCTCGGTAGCACGGTGCAGCGCGCCGACATGGCGCACATACAGGCTCAGCAGCCGGGAGAGCGGCAGGTAGACGTCGGCCACCTCGTCGAGGTCGAGCTCTTCCCCCAGCCCCCGGAGCCGCTCGACCTCCGCGGCCGACAGCGGCAGCGGCATCGACCTGGCGAGCGCCGCCCAGGCGGCGCGGTCCAGCTCGACGTACGGGGAGAGGTCGTCGGACGGCATGCGCGCCATTGTCCCGTGACGGCTGATCCGGCGGCGACGTAGGTAGGCTGACGCCCATGTGTGGAATCGTCGGGTACGTCGGCGCGAAGCCCGCTCTCGAAGTCGTCCTCGAGGGTCTGCGCCGCCTCGAGTACCGGGGCTACGACTCGGCCGGGGTCGCCCTTGTTGCCGGCGATGCCCTGTTCACCGAGAAGCGGGCCGGCAAGCTGGCCAAACTCGACAAGGCGCTCAGCGCAGGCACTCCTCCGGCCGCGACGACCGGCATCGGCCACACCCGGTGGGCCACGCACGGCGCCCCCAACGATCGCAACGCCCACCCGCACCTCGGCGCCGGCGGCCGAGTCGCCGTCGTACACAACGGCATCATCGAGAACTTCTCCGCCCTGCGTGCCGAGCTCGAGTCAGCCGGGCAGGAGCTGCGCTCCGAGACCGACACCGAGGTGGCGGCCCACCTGATCGAGGCGGAGATCGACAAGGGCGCCGACCTAACCACGGCGATGCGGCAGGTGTGCCGCCGGCTGGACGGGGCGTTCACCCTCGTCGCCACCACCTGCGACGACCACGACCAGGTCGTGGCCGCCCGCCGTAACTCCCCCCTCGTAGTCGGCCTCGGCGAGGGGGAGAACTTCGTCGCCTCCGACGTCGCGGCGTTCATCGAGCACACGCGTGAGGCGATGGAGCTGGCCCAGGACCAGGTGGTGACGATCACGGGTGAGCAGGTGCTCGTCACCGACTTCGCCGGCAACCCCTCCGAGGGCAAGCGGTTCCACGTCGACTGGGACATCGCCGCAGCCGAGAAGTCCGGCTACGACTACTTCATGCTCAAGGAGATCGCCGAGCAGCCGCAGGCGATCGCCGACACGCTGCTCGGACGCTTCACTGACGACGGCCGGCTCCACCTCGACGAGATCCGGCTGAGCGACGAAGAGCTCCGGGGGATCGACAAGATCATCGTCATCGCCTGCGGCACGGCCTTCCATGCCGGCCTCCTCGCGAAGTACGTCATCGAGCACTGGACGCGCATCCCGTGCGAGGTCGAGCTCGCGTCGGAGTTCCGCTACCGCGACCCGATCGTCGACCGCGACACGATGGTGATCGCGATCAGCCAGAGCGGCGAGACGATGGACACGTTGATGGCGCTGCGCCACGCCCGCGAGCAGCGCGCCAAGGTGCTGGCCATCTCCAACACCAACGGGTCCACGATCCCCCGGGAGTCGGACGCGGTCCTCTACACCCGCGCGGGACCAGAGATCGCGGTCGCGTCGACCAAGGCGTTCCTCACCCAGATCGTCGCCTGTCACCTGATCGCGCTTTACCTCGCGCAGGTGCGTGGCCTCAAGTACGGCGACGAGATCACGGCGATCCTGCGGCAGCTCGAGCGGATTCCTTCGGCCGTCGCCGAGGTGCTCGGCACGGTCGAGCCTGTCCGGCAGCTGGCGCGCGAGCTCGGTGACGTGGAGACGGTGCTGTTCTTGGGCCGCCACGTCGGCTACCCGGTCGCGTTGGAGGGCGCGCTGAAGCTCAAGGAGCTCGCCTACATGCATGCCGAGGGGTTCGCGGCCGGGGAGCTCAAACACGGTCCGATCGCGCTGATCGAGGAGGGCGTTCCGGTGTTCGTGATCGTGCCCCCGAAGGGCCGCGGCGTGTTGCACGACAAGATGGTCAGCAACATCGCGGAGATCCGCGCCCGTGGCGCCCGCACCATCGTGTTGGCCGAGCAGGGCGACGAGGCAGTCGCGCCGTACGCCGACGAGCTGATCGCGCTGCCGGCCGTTCCGACGCTGCTGCAGCCCCTTGTCGCGACCGTGCCGCTGCAGGTGTTCTCATGCGAGATGGCCACCGTCAGGGGCCACGACGTCGACCAGCCGCGCAACCTGGCCAAGTCGGTCACGGTCGAGTAGGGCTCGGGCACCCGGGTGATCGTCGGAGTCGGCATCGACGTGGTCGACGTGGCGCGCTTCGGCGTCACCTTGGAGCGGACCCCCGCGCTGCGGGAGCGGCTCTTCACCGAACGCGAGCGGACACGTGCGCTGGCCTCGCTGGCGGCGCGCTTCGCGGCGAAGGAGGCGCTGGCCAAGGCGTTGGGGGCTCCAGGCGGGCTGCACTGGGTCGACGCGGAGGTCGAGACCGACGAGACCGGTCGACCGTCGCTCGCCATGTCGGGGTCGGTGGCCGCGCGGGCGCGCGACCTCGAGGTGCGGGGCGTGCACGTGTCGATGTCGCATGACGCTGGCATCGCCTCTGCCGTCGTCGTCTTGGAAGACTGAGCCGATGCGCCACGCCCACAGCGTCGACCAGGTCCGTGCGGCCGAGGCCGAGCTGATGGCCACGCTGCCGGATGGGGCGTTGATGCAACGCGCGGCCGCCGGTCTGGCCACCGCTTGCGCCGACTTGCTGGGACGGGTGTACGGCGCCCGGGTGCTGGTGCTGACCGGGGCCGGCGACAACGGCGGCGACGCCTTGTACGCCGGGGCGCGGCTGGCGCGCCGGGGGGCACGGGTGGAGGCGCTCTGCGTGGGTGAGCACGTCCATGGCCAGGGGTTGTCCGACCTCAGGGCTGCCGGCGGCCGGGTCGTGACCGCGGCGGGTGACGCCGACCTGGTGCTCGACGGGATCATCGGAATCGGGGGACGGCCCGGGCTTCGAGGGAGGGCGGCAGAACTCGTGGACCGGCTCGACCTTCCAGTCGTCGCGGTCGACGTGCCGAGCGGGATCGGGGTCGACACCGGGGAGCTGTCTGGCCCGCACGTGGCCGCCGAGCTGACCGTGACCTTCGGCACCCACAAGGTGGGACTGTTCGTCGACCCGGCGGCGAGCTCGGCTGTAGGAGCTGTCGAGCTCGTCGACATCGGGCTCCAGCGGTATCTCGGTGACCCGGTGATCGAGGTGCTGCAGGCCGGCGACGTACGACGGCTGCTGCCCCGGGCCCAGCCCGTCGACCACAAGTACAGCCGCGGGGTGCTGGGGGTGGTGGCCGGCTCGCCGCAGTACACGGGCGCCGGTGTGCTGGCGGTGTCGGCGGCCGTCGCGGCCGGCTTCGCCGGCATGGTGCGCTACGAGGGGGCGAGCGAGGACCTGATCCGGGCGGCGCACCCCGAGGTCGTGATCGGGCCGGGCCAGGTGCAGGCATGGGTGGTCGGGTCGGGGATCGGCCGCGGCCTGCAGGGTCAGGTGAAGTCGGTGCTGGCCGAGCGGCTGCCGACGGTCGTGGACGCCGACGGCCTGCGTCACCTGCCGAGCCGGGCGGCGGCCCCCATGGTGCTCACGCCCCACGCGGGCGAGCTGGCGGACATGCTCGACGTCGCCCGGGCCGAGGTCGAGGACCGGATGCTGGCTTGTGCACGCGAGGCCGCCGAGCGCTGGGACTCGGTGGTGCTGCTGAAGGGTGCACGCTCGGTGATCGCAGCGCCGGATGGTCGGTTCCGGGTCAACCCGACCGGTCTGCCTTGGCTGGCGACCGCCGGCGCAGGCGACGTGCTGTCGGGGGTGATCGGGTCGCTGCTCGCCGCCGGGCTGGACGGCTTCGACGCGGCGTCGGTTGGCGCCTGGCTGCACGGGGC
>JACCUS010000460.1 GCA_013811715.1 Nocardioidaceae bacterium | reverse complement strand
CGACCCCGACCTTGCGCACCTCGTCTTTGAACAGCGTGCGCAGCGGCTCGATCAGCTTGAACTGCAAGTCTTCGGGGAGTCCCCCGACGTTGTGATGCGACTTGATGCTCGACGCCCCAGCTCCCCCGCCCGACTCGACGACGTCGGGGTAGAGCGTGCCCTGGACGAGGAACTCCACCGCCTCACGGCCGCGCCGGGTCTCCGCCACGCTCTCGCGCTCGGCCCCCTCGAAGGCGCGGATGAACTCGCGGCCGATGATCCGGCGCTTCTCCTCTGGGTCGCTGATCCCCTCGAGCGCCGTAATGAACGTGCCAGCGGCCTCCACCACCTTCAAAGAGACCCCAGTGGCAGCCACATAGTCACGCTCGACCTGCTCCGCCTCGCCTTGTCGCAGCAGGCCGTGGTCGACGAAGACGCAGGTCAGCTGGTCGCCGATCGACCGCTGCACCAACGCGGCCGCCACGGCAGAGTCGACGCCCCCCGACAGGGCGCAGATCGCGTGCTTGGCGCCCACCTGCTCGCGGATGAGCTCGACCTGCTCCTCGACGACGTTGACCATGGTCCACGTCTGCCGGCAGCCGGCGATCTCGAGCAAGAAGCGCTCCAGGACCTGCTGGCCGTGCTCGGTGTGCATGACCTCGGGGTGCCATTGCACTCCGGCGACCCGATGCTCCACCGACTCGAACGCCGCAACGGGGGCGCCCGGTGTGCCCGCGAGCGTGGTGTACCCCTCCGGTGCAGCCGCGACGGCGTCGCCGTGGCTCATCCAGACTCGGTGCCCGCTGGGCAGCCCAGCCAGCAAGGTGCCCGACTGGGTGATCTCCAGATCCGTACGCCCGAACTCGGACACGCCGGTACGACGTACTTCGCCGCCGAGCGCCTGCGCCATCGCCTGGAACCCGTAGCAGATGCCGAAGACCGGCACGTCCGCGCCGAGAAGCCCCGGGTCGAGCTGTGGCGCTCCGGCGACGTAGACCGACTGCGGGCCACCGCTCAAGATGATGGCCTTCGGCTTCAACGCCAACATGTCGCCGGCCGGCATCGAGTGCGGCACGATCTCGGAGTAGACCCGAGCCTCCCGCACCCGGCGGGCGATAAGCTGTGCGTACTGCGCACCGAAGTCGACAACGAGCACCAGGTCGTGATCGACGGTCAACGAACGCCCCTTCGCTTCCGAGTTCACCAGCACACTCTCCCAGCCGAGCCGTCAGTCGGCAGCCGCAGCGCACCCGGCGCGTGGTCCGGGACCACCGGGTTCGCAGGCGGAACCGCCGAGATGCGCTGGTACGGCGTCCCCGGCTCGGGCCGGTGGTCCGGGTCGCCGCGGTTCGGCCAAAGCGCCATCGCCCGCTCAGTCTGGGCCGTGATCGTCAGCGACGGGTTTACCCCGAGGTTGGCGGAGATCACCGACCCGTCGGCGACGTGCAGGCCGGGGTGCCCGTACACCCGGTGGTAGGCGTCCACGACACCGGTCTCGGCGGAGTCGCCGATGGTGCAGCCGCCGATGAAGTGGGCGGTGAGCGGCCTGCCGAAGGGCTCCCCGATCGCCCCGCCCGGCGCGCCCTTGACGATTCGCGCCATCCGCCGCGCCACCTCGTTGGCGGCGGGGATCCACGTCGGGTTCGGCAGGCCATGTCCTTGCCGCGACGTGAGCCTGCGCCGGCCCGGCAACCTCGACTTCTCCGTGTACGTCGTGATGGAGTTGTCGACCGTCTGCATCGCCAACGCGATCACGGTCCGCTCCGACCAGTGCCTGACGTCGTACCGGTCCTTCACCGACCGGCGCTGCCGCCACAGCTCCTTCAGCCAGACCCGCCAACGCGCGACATCGCCGTGGTCGTCTGTCAGCACCGTCTGCAGGAGACTCATGGCGTTGCTGCCGTGTCCGTAGCGCACCGGCTCGACATGGGTCTGCTCGTCGGGATGGAACGACGAGGTGATCGCGGCGCCCCGGCTGAAGTCCACGTCACGCCCGTCGGCGACGGCTCCCACGATCGACTCGGAGTTCGTGCGGGTCAACGAGCCGAGCCGGTCGGACAGGCGCGGCAGGACGCCGTCGTCGCGCATCCGGTGCAGCAGCCGCTGGGTGCCGAGCGCCGACGCCGCGAACACCACCTGCTCGGCGGTGAAGCTCTTCCGGCGACGTCGGCGCCCCGCCTTCGCGTCGGTAGGCCGGACAGCGACCCGGTACCCGCCTCCGGGCATGGGTCGCACCTCGGTGACCGTCGTCAGCGGATGCACCACGGCGCCTGCCTGCTCCGCCAGGAAAAGGTAGTTCTTCGTCAGCGTGTTCTTCGCGTGGTGGCGGCAGCCCGTCATGCACTCGCCGCACTCGATACAGCCGCGGCGCTGCGGCCCGACCCCCCCGAAGTAGGGGTCGGCGACGCGGTCGCCGGGCGGGCCGAAGAAGACCCCGACCGGGGTGGGCCGGAACGTGTCGCCTACCCCCATCTCGTCGGCCACCTGCTTCATTACCACGTCGCTGGGCGTGGTGGTCGGGTTGGTCACGGCGCCGAGCATCCGCTTGGCTTGGCCGTAGTACGGCGCCAGCTCGGCTCGCCAGTCGGTGATGTGGCTCCATGACCTGTCCTGGTAGAACGCCTCCGGTGGCTCGTACAGAGTGTTCCCGTAGACGAGCGAGCCGCCGCCTACGCCCGCGCCGGACAGGATGAGGCAGTGCTTGAGCACGTCGATCCGCTGGATGCCGTAGCACCCCGCCACGGGCGCGAACCAGAACCGCTTGAGATCCCATGAGTTCTTCGGGTACGTCGACTCGTCGAACCGGGCGCCCGCCTCCATCACGCCGACACGGTAGCCCTTCTCGGTGAGCCGCAGCGCCGTCACCGACCCGCCGAAGCCGGAGCCCACCACCACGACGTCGTAGTCGTACGCCGGCGCCGGGGTGGACGTCGTCACGGTCGCCGCAACCGGTTGAGCAGCCGCAGCGTCGCCGTCATGGCCTCGCTGTAGCGCTCGTCGGACATGCCGAACACCGGTGCGATCGGCAGCCCCCGCTGGGTGCCGACCGACTGGCTCTCGGTGTAACGATGGACCCCTTCGGGGCCCTGTCGTCGGCCCAGCCCCGAGCTGCGCATGCCGCCCATCGGCGCGTCGACCGACCCGAACGTCGCACCATAGGCCTCGTTGACGTTCACGGTGCCGCACCTCACCCGGCTGGCGAGCCGCCGGCCGCGAGCGGCATCGCGGGAGTAGATGCTGGCGTTGAGCCCGTAGTCGCCCGCGTTGGCGCGAGCGACCGCGTCGGCCTCGTCGACGAACCGGTAGACCGACACGACGGGGCCGAACGTCTCCTCGCCGAAGCACGTCATCTGTGGAGTGACCCCGGTCAGCACCGTCGGCTCGTAGAACAGGGCCCCCACATCGGGACGAGCCCGTCCACCGGCCAGCACGGTCGCGCCCCGAGCGCGTGCGTCCTCGACGTGGCTCTCGACGCGGTGGAGCTGGGCGGCCGAGACCAGCGAACCCACGTCGCCGGTGTAGTCGAACGATGCCGTCAGCTCCAGCGCCCTCGTCCGGCGGAGGAACCGCTCCATGAATCGGTCGTAGACCTGGTCGGCGACGTAGATCCGCTCCATCGAGACGCACATCTGCCCTGCCGCCGCGAAGGACGCACGCACCGCGCCCTCGGCGGCGCGGTCCAGGTCGGCGTCTCGCAGGATGAGCATCGGGTTCTTGCCACCGAGCTCGAGCGAGCACTCGATCAGCCTCTCCGCCGCACGTCTCGCGATGAGCCTGCCGGTGCGCGTCGAGCCGGTGAAGCAGACGTAGTCGGCGTGGTCGACGACCGCCGTACCGACGACGGGACCCTCGCCGTGGACCACCTGCCACACGTCCGCCGGGAGCCCGGCCTCGGCAAGCAGCTCGACGCCGAGCAGTGCGGTGAGCGGCGTCTGCGAGTCGGGCTTGAGCACGACGGCGTTGCCGGCCAGCACGGCCGGCAACCCGTCCGACACCGCCATCGTGAGCGGATAGTTCCAGGGCGAGATGATTCCCACGACACCCTTCGGCACCCGGTTGAGGTCGACCCGGGTAAACGCGGGGAAGATCCCGAGCCGCCGGCTCGTCGCAAGGTGCCTGCTCGCCGTGCGCGCGTAGTAGCGCGCGGTCATCGCGACGTGGGCGACCTCCTCGAACGCGTACTTGCGCGACTTGCCCGACTCCCATTGGATCAGGTCGAGTATCTCGCCTTGCCGGTCCAGCACCAGGTCGTGCATGTTGAGCAGGACCTGCGCCCGCATGCCCAGCGGCACGCTCGCCCACGACCGCTGCGCCTTGCGGGCGCGCTCGGCGGCGGTGGCGACGTCTTCGGGGGTGGACAGCCCGATGGCGCTGATCGGCTGTCCGGTGAACGGGGCGTACGACGTCCGCGACTCCCCCGACGTGGCGACCACCCGTTCAGCGAGCCGCCTCGCCCGGGCGGGGTCGATCGCG
>JACCUS010000456.1 GCA_013811715.1 Nocardioidaceae bacterium | reverse complement strand
GCTGGCCGCCGCAGAAGCGGTCGACGAGTTCGGCGAGCACTACGACGAGGACGACGTGCGCGAGCACTTCATGGCGGACACGATCGACCTCGAACACGACACGCGGGTGGCCGTGCGCGACGGCACGTTTGTCGCCTGCGGCGCCGTCGTCGGCCAGGTGGTGATGCGCGAGGTGCATACCGTGTGGTGCTCGGGTGTCGTCGACCCGGGTCACCGCCGCCAGGGCATCGGTCGCGAGCTGCTGACGTGGCAGCTCGCTCGTGCCGAGGAGCTCCACAAGGCCCGGTTCGGGGAGGCGCCGGCGACATTCGGCATCGACATCAGCGAGCACCACGAGGGTCGCAGGGCGCTTGCCCGCGAGCTCGGACTCGAACCCGTGCGCCACTGGTTCGAGATGAGCCGCACTCTCGACAGCGCCGTACCCGACGTCGTCGCGCCCGACGGGATCACGATCGAGCCGTTCACCTGGGACCGCGACGACGAGATCCGGCGTGCGCACAACGTTGCGTTCCGCGGCCACTACGGGTCGACGGAGCGCACGCCCCAGGAGTGGAAGTCGTGGTGCACGGGTTCGAGGGCCTTCCGGCCCGACCTGTCGGTGCTCGCCGTCGACCGCGAAGGCGACGTCAGTGGATACGCGCTCGGCTACGTGTACGTGGCCGACAACGTGGCGAGCGGTCGGAACGAGGTCTTCCTCGGCCAGATCGGCACGCTCCCCCCGTGCCGCGGCACGGGCGCCGGGCGGGCACTCCTCGCCGCCGCGCTGGCGGCGTGGAAGGCGGCCGGCATCGACGCCGCCAGCCTCGGCGTCGACTCCGAGAACGGGACAGGTGCGCTCGGGCTCTACGAGCGGGCAGGGTTCGGCGTGACGAAGCGGTCGAGTACGTGGGCGCGCCAGCTCGGCGCGCTCACGGCGTCGGACGCGACGTGACCTCGTCGAGGAAGCTGCGCAGCTCGTCGCGGGACTGAGGGTCGCGCAACGTCCACTCGACGGATGCCGTCAGCAGACCGAGCGGGTTGCCCGTGTCGTGGCGCGAGACGTCGGACACGACGCCGTGGAACGGTGCCCGAGTCGCCTGCGCCCGGAGCGCGTCGGTGAGTTGCAGCTCGCCGCCGGCGCCGGGGCGCAGCGCGGCGATCTCGTCGAACACGTCGGGCGTGAGCACGTACCGGCCGATCAGGATCAGGTTGGAGGGCGCGGCGTCGATCGGTGGCTTCTCCACGAGGTCGGCGATCGGCACCTCGCCGTCGTCGTTCACCGGTCCTGCCGGGTCGATCACGCCGTAGGCGCTCACCTCGTCGGTCGGCACCTCCTTGAGCGCGACAACGCTCCCACCACTGCGCAGGCAGAGTCCGTTCATGTGGGCGAGGAGCGAGGAGTCGCCCATCAGCTCGTCCGGCAACAGGACGGCGAACGGCTCGTCGCCGACGGCGTCGCGAGCGCACCCGACCGCATGTCCGAGCCCACGCGGCTCGTCCTGGTAGACGATCGTGACCCGCCAGTCCGAGCCGATGCCGCTGATTGTCGCCGCCAGCTCGCGACGTCCGCTCGCCTCCAGGGCCGCAACGAGCGCGGGGGCCGGTTCGAAGTAGGACTCGATCGCCGGCTTCGAGCGGTTCGACACGATGACGAAGTGGTCGATGCCGGCACCCACCGCCTCGTCGATGACGAGCTGCAGACCCGGCCGGTCACCGATCGGCAGCAGCTCTTTCGGGACGGATTTCGTGGTCGGCAGGAACCTGGTGCCGAGACCGGCGGCCGGGATCACCGCACTGCGAACCTGCATGCGGGGGACGATAGCCTCGCGTTCTCGATGCCGACCTACGTCTACAGATTCCTCGACAGCGGCGAGACCATCGATGTGTCCCAGGCGTTCACCGACGATGCACTGACCGAGGCCGTGCACCCGGAGCGCGGCGAAGTGCGCCCCGTGAAGAAGGTGTTCACGCCCGTCGGCGTCACGTTCAAGGGTGGCGGTTTCTACAAGACCGACAGCCGGTCGTCGTCGCGCTCCAAGTCGACCAGCTCGACCGACGGAGCCTCGTCGTCCGAATCGTCGGCATCCTCAGGCTCGTCGTCGGACTCGACGTCGAGCGGCTCGGAATCGTCCGGATCGTCCGGCTCGCCGAGCAGGTCGGATTCGTCGGGCAAGTCGGACACGTCGTCGGGATCGTCCGACAAGGGCTCTGGCGACTCGGGCTCGTCCGGCGCGTCGGACAAGTCGAAAAAGTCGGGTTCGTCCGGCTCGTCGACCGGGAACTGACAGCACGCCACCGCGTCGCTCGCGACGTGGGCATCGGTACGGTCGGCGTCATGGCGCACCTCGGCAACGTCGTCACGCGGCTGCGACGGGCGGTCGCTCGCCGGCCGACGCTGTTCTGGCTTCTCGTCGTGGTCGTCGCGAGCACCGGTGCGCTGACCGCGGCGCAGGCCGTCGGTGCGCTCGAGGCAGAGCGCGAACGATGGGGCAAGCCCGTCGACGTCTTCGTCACCGAGCGGCCAGTCGACACCGGTACGCGACTCGCCGACGTCACACGGGTGCGCTCGATCCCGCTCGCGCTCGCCCCCGACTTTCCCGTCGCCGAATTGCAGCCGGGCGCCGTCGCGATGCATCCGCTCGGTGCCGGAGAGATCCTTTCGGCCGTTGACGTGTCGGGCACAGCCGGCGCCCGCGAGCTCGCTCCGAGCAGCTCGCAGATCGTCGCCATGATCGAAGCGGTGCCGAGTGGGGCGCGGATCGGTCAGCGTGGCGCGGTTGCTGCCGACGGCGTGGTGCTCACCACGGATGCGGTGGTCGTCGGCACGTTCGGCGAGGCGACGCTGCTCGCCGTTCGCAACGACGACGCCCCTGCGGTCGCAGCCGCAGCGGTGGAGTCGCGAG
>JACCUS010000427.1 GCA_013811715.1 Nocardioidaceae bacterium | reverse complement strand
TGACCCGCCTGCGCGTGGCCGAGCGTAAGGCATTGGGCTTAATGGACCCGGGCCGCGCCGACGTGATCGGCGGGGGAGCGGTGCTGCTCGGCTGCGTCGTACGACGACTGGGGCTGAGCGAGATGGTCGCGTCCGAGCACGACATCTTGGACGGCATCGCCTGGTCGCTGGCATGACCGGGTTGCCGCATCCGATCACCGGCGAGCCCTTCGCGAGCCCCGTGCCCCCGGGTGCGGGTTGGCCGGGCGATCCGGCCGGACCCGACACCATGGTCGCGACCGAGTCGGTCGACGTGGTGCGGCTGGCTGGCTCGGCCGACGCCCTCGACGTGCTCGAGGCGAGGTCGACGGTCTGCCGGGCCTGTCCGCGGTTGGTGCGGTGGCGTGAGCAGGTTGCCGTGGAGAAGCGCCGCTCCTTCGCCGGGGAACCGTACTGGGGTCGTCCGGTCGCCGGCTGGGGAAGCCACGCGCCCAAGGTGTTGGTCGTCGGGCTGGCACCCGCCGCAAATGGCGGCAACCGCACCGGCCGCATCTTCACTGGAGACAGGTCCGGTGACTGGTTGTTCGCCGCACTGCACCGGGTGGGGCTGGCCGGACGGGGCACGAGCGTGCATGCCGGTGACGGGCAGCAGCTGGTCGACACCAGGATGGTCGCGGCGGTGCGCTGTGCGCCGCCCGACAACAAGCCCACACCGTTCGAGCGGGACACCTGCGCTCCGTGGCTGGACGCGGAGCTGGCGATGGTGCTGCCGACAGTGCGGGCGATCGTGTGCCTTGGCTCGTTCGGCTGGGACGCGGGGCTGCGGGCTTTGGTGCGGCAGGGGTACTCCGTACCCCGCCCACGGCCGAAGTTCGGCCATGGCGCCCGCCTCGACCTCGCCCCCCCTCCGCCCGACCCCGCCGAGCCTTCCGACTTCTCCGCGAATTGCGGGAAAGTCGCTGGCGACACGCCGATCCACGCCGCAACTTTCCCGCAATTGCGGGGCGATCTGGTCGTACTCGGGTGCTTCCACCCGAGCCAGCAGAACACGTTCACCGGCAAGCTGACCGAGCCGATGCTCGATGCCGTGCTCGGGGAGGCCGCCGCCCTGGCGCGGTGAGCAGACATCGCGTCGGTCGGGCTTGCCGAGACCGAGATCAGACGCGCAGTGTCAGGCGCGGTGGTACGACGTCATGGTGGCCCACACGATGACGTTGGAGAGGTAGCGGTTGTTCGCCTCGTCGTACTCGCCGCCGCAGGTGATGAGCCGGATCTCGGCCCCGTCGGTCGGGGTGTAGACCGCCTTGGTCGGGAAGGTGGACTTGGCGAACTCGCCGATCCGTTCGACGGTGAACACGGCGGTGACGCCGTCGGCGCGCCGCACTCGGATCTTGTCACCGGCCCGCAGGTCGCCGAGGCGGAAGAACACGACCGGCTCCTGGTTCCACGTGACGTGTCCGGAGATGACCGAGACGCCGGGCACGCCGGGCGGAGGCGCGGGGGTGAACCAGCCGGCCTGGTCGGGGTCCGCGGGCACCTCCATCGCGCCTGCGGAGTTCAGCTCCAACTCCTCCAGTGTCGAGGAGACACCTATGCTGGGGATCTCCACCCGGACGGGTTGGGAGTAGTCGAGGGTCAGTGGTTCGGGCTGCTCGCCCGGGTGGGCCTGCGCGAGGTCGCCGGACTTGTCGGCACCCGGCTTGTCTGCGTCGGGCTTGTCTGCGCCGGGCTCGTCGGACGACCTCGGCGAGGCGGGGCTGGCAGCCGGCTCGTCGGAGTCCGACGCCAGCCCGCTGTCGATGGCCTGGCCACCCGGCGACGGGGGCGCGGGCTCCTGCGAGGCGATACCGCATCCCACTGCGACCACGCCGGTGCCAGCGAGGACGGCGCCGGCAAGCGTCACCAGTTGGCGAGCTCGTCGGCGGTCGCGACTCATCGTCACTCCTCGGTGTTGCCTGGTGTTGGTGGTGCGCGGCTCGGTTGCCCGCGTCACCCGGGTGTGGTCAGACCTGCTCGGCCATCCGGCGACGAAGCAGCAGTGCGCCACCCGCACCGGCCAGGGCCAGCCCACCGAAGCCGAACAGGGCGAGGG
>JACCUS010000421.1 GCA_013811715.1 Nocardioidaceae bacterium | reverse complement strand
GAGCCGGCGTTGTCGCGGTCTCCGCCGACGAGGATCCGCGTCGGCCCCATCTCAGGGAACCGCTCTCGCCACTCCTCGTTGACCTGCTCCACCTCGTCGATGCGCGAGGTCTTCCACTCGATGATCTGCACGAAACCGGCCACAACGCCTCCTCCGCTGGTCCGAGCAGCACGGACCGCCGGCGTCAAACGTCCTCTCAGCCCCGCCGCCTGTCAAGACCGAGGTCCGCTCCGACGCCCAGGGTGGGGTCGGCGAGGACAAGCCGTGGGGGTGGGGGGACGACCTGGGAGTCGTGCACACGCGGAGACCTCGCTTCTGACCGCCAGGTAGACCTTGCCATCGCCGGTGGGGTGCTCGGTGATATCGGTGCACCACAGCCGGTCGGCGCCGGCCGGTGCCGCTTCTCGTGCCGGGCTTGGTCAGCCACGCATCGGCGACGTCACGCGCCGAGGATGGCCGGATGCGCCACGCGAAGTACCCCGACCGGGACGCCTTCGGCACCCGGCAGGCCACCGCCACGTCGATCCGTCGGCGGCAAGGTCGTGGACCAGCCGGAAACCCAATCTGGATTTGCGGTGGGGCCGGCCGAGACACCATCACCGGGAACGAAGGCGATGACCATGTGTACGGCCAGGACGGCGGAGACACTTGTAATCGAGGGTGCTGGCAACGACCATGACGTCGCCGGCGCGTCTGGTCTGTACGGTGACCTGCTCACCTACGAGTCGGCCAGCCAGCCTCTGACAATGCACTTGGCTACAAATTCAGCTCTCGTGGGAGATGATCATGACACGGTCGTCGGCTTCGACACGTATTACGGAACCGACGACAACGATCTCTTCACCGGCACGGACGAGGGAGACCGCTTCCTCGGTGGTGGCGGGAACGACGATATCTCCGGCTACGGCGGGGACGACTACTTTGTTGGCAACATCGGCAACGACACCATCTTCGGCGGCGCCGGGGACGACAACCTACAAGGTTGGAAGGGGTTCGACCACCTCACCCGACATGTCCGGAACAACAACGTCTCGGACTACGCGCTGACTGGCGTCTCCGGTGCTGTCATCACGACCGGACCCGGGAATGACGTGGTGGCAACAGAAGCCACGACTCTCAGACGGATTACACCCTCACCACCGGTGACGGTGCTGACAAGGTAGACCTCAGCGGCAAGGCCGGGATTGTGCGGGTGGAGACTGCGTCAGGTGACGACCTCGTCGTGCTGGCTCTTCGCGACGGCGCCGACTTCCTCCGCGTCAGGACCCAGCAAGGAAACGATGAGTTGTCGCTGCCGGGCTTCGACTACGCCTGGTCCGGCTATGGAGACGACACAATCACCGGCAGTGCAGATCGCAACGTCATCTTCAGCGACGACGGAAACGACGATATCTCAGGTTTGGGCGGCGACGACAGACTCAACGCCAGCTACGGCGTCAGCGACATCGCCCGGTGCGGGCGCGGGCACGACCAGTGCCTGGACGCCGAGAAAACGTTCTCTTGCGAAGGGGTAGACCCGCTGTTCCCGCGCGGTTCTTGTCCACGTCTCACACCCGTGGAGACCTCGCGCGCAGATGCTGCGGCCTGTTAGTGTCTGCCGAAGTCGTCTGATATCCATTCCGGCGGTCGTTCCACCCCTTTGCACCCCGGTCGGAATGCCGAGTCCTGCCCCCGACCACACCACGGGTGTCCTCCGACTACATCGGGGCAGGAGCGGGGGACCCAGGTCTTCCGGTCGGAGCAACCGCTCCGACCTCGGGGTGAAGCCGCACCAGACCGACGCGGCCGGGCACCTTCTCAGCCCGAACCCGACAGTTAACCTCGCAGGCGTAGGAAGGCTTTTCCTATGTCCGCATTCTTTGGCCGACACCGTCGGCCCCGTTCCCATCGCCGCGCCCACCGGGTCGCAGCGACCCTACTTGCTCTGCCCCTCGTCGTCGCCGGCGCACCCGCCGCCACCGTTGCGCCCGCCGCCGCGCACAACGTGTCGGCCACTGGTGGCGTCATTGCCTTGGGTGGGCTCACCTACTCGAGCGGTGAGGGCACCGAGACCTGGGGGCTGCGCACGCACGCCGCGTGGTCGTCTCGAGTCGTCAAGCACAGGTACGCCGTCGGTACGGTCTACGGCTACCGGTCGTC
>JACCUS010000413.1 GCA_013811715.1 Nocardioidaceae bacterium | reverse complement strand
GAGCTCGACCTTGAGCTTGAAGGGCGCGCCCTCGATCAGCGGGATGCGCGGGCGCGCCTCCTGCTGGGAGATGATGTAGCCGGCCGCGCCCATGGCGAAGATGAACACGCCGACGATGGCCAGGAAGTCGGTGTAGTACTTCTTGATCGCGAGGAGCATCAGCCGGCTCCCTTCTGGCCCGGGGCCGGGCGCGGCGGTCCAGGCTTCGCCGGTGCGCCTGGACCCTGCGCCCTGGCCTCCGCCTTGCCGCGCTTGCCCTTCTTGCACTTCTCGAGTGCCGCTGCGCGGGCCGGGGGGGTGACCGGCTGCCTGGGTTTGCCCGTCTTCGTCGGCTTTCCGTCCTTGCCGATCCGGTAACCCTCCAACTCGAGGGTCATTTCGACCCGGCACCGCTCAGCACTGCTCGCGCCGCCGAGCAAGGACAGACGCTCTGCCAGCTCAATGATCTCCGGCACCGTGAGGGGGGGCTGCTTGAGTTTGCCGGTCTGCTTCGTGAGCGCTTCGGTGCCGGTCGCGCGGCCGAGCGGGGCTTCGAGGTTCGGCGGCTCCTGGGTCTCGCACGGCACGTCGGGTCGGAAGTCCCAGTCTGAGGTGGGTAGCGCCGGCCGGGTGCCCGAAACTCCGTTGGGCACGGCGGCGAAGGTGTCGCCGCCGGTCGATCCGTCGAAGAACAGGCCCTGGTTGCCGCCGGAGGTGTTGACGCGGAACTGGGGCGAGTTGGCGTCGCTGATGCGACTCTCGCCGGCGAGCCCCACGAGGCTGCGCGGGAGCTGGCGCATCACGAGCTGGTCGTCGTTGGTCTTGCCGCCGCCGTTGTTGTTCGGATTGTTGTCCCTGTCGCCGCCCTCCTGCGGGTCGGGGTTGGGGATGGGCGACTCCATGAAGGGGTTGATCACGTTGTTCGTGCACGCCGACAACGCACGGCTTTCGGCGAGGATCGGGACCGTGCGCTGGTTTAGGCGCGTCAGCGCGGGGATCGTCGGGCGCAGATCGTCGACGAGGCCGCGCAGCTCGCTCGGCTGCACGAGCGCGCGCAGCTGTGACACGAACGGGATCAGCGCGTCGAGCGTCGGGCCCGAGGAGCGCACGCCGGGGAGCGCGTCCTTGGCGAAGCGGCTGACCGACGGCAGCGAGGCGTTGAGCGCCCGCAGGGCCGGCGGGCCGGCGGTCAGGACGTCGTTGAGGGCGGGGATCGCCGCCTCGAGGGCATCGTCCTCGCGGGCCAGCGCGTTCGCGGTGACGTTGAGGTTGGTGATCGTGCCCTGGAGCGCATCCTCGTTGTCGACGAGCGCGGCCAGCGTCTTCTGCTGCCCGCCGACGACCTTGCGCAGGTCGCCGGGGCGCGTGCCGAGCGTCGCGTCGTTGACCAGGGCGGAGCTGCGGTAGGCGGGCTCCCAGTACTCGATCGAGCCGTTGAAGCCCTCGGCCCCGCCGCCGTTCAAGCCCTTGAAGGCGTACTCGGAGAGGAGCGTGCGGAGGTCCTTGCGCGTATCGGACTGCAGCGCGGTGAGCAGGTCGCCGAACTGGACCGGGATCGCGGTCTGGGTGATCGGGACGGTGTGCCCGTCCTCGACCACCGGAGCCGAAGGGGAGCCGGGCTTCAGGTCGACGAAGTAGTTGCCCTCGAGGAAGAGCAGTGGGCGGACCTTGAGCTCGGCGTCGCTGTGGATGGGCAGGCCCGACTTCTCGATCTCCATGGTCACGAGCGCGCCCGGCGAGTCCGCGCTCAGCGACTCGACCGACTTGATCCGGCCGACCTCGACGCCGGCGATACGGACCTCGGACTTCTTGTTCTTGAGGTTCTGGGCGCTCTGGAACTGAGCCTTGAGCTCGAAGTGGTTCGAGAACGGGTTGACCTTGCTGAACCCGAAGAACACGAACACGCCCACGATGGCCACGAAGAGCATGCCGGCTCTGACGGGGCTCACGGGACCCTCCTCAGGTCCTCGTCGACGTCCCGGAGGCTCGGCACGCCGGTGTAGGTCGGGCCGGCGTTGCCGGGGGTGTTGGAGTCGCCGACGACGCGGCTGCCGCCG
Source organism: Nocardioidaceae bacterium (assembly GCA_013811715.1). Lineage (GTDB taxonomy): Bacteria > Actinomycetota > Actinomycetes > Propionibacteriales > Nocardioidaceae > JACCUS01. The sequence goes on along the minus strand of JACCUS010000413.1, from coordinate 1,601 downwards.
CTCGGCTGGTTCATGCCCGGACCCGGCCCCTCCTCCTCCTGGAACTTCGCCGGCCTGTAGCGGAGCCCGGTGGCGAGCGGTCCGTGCAGCTTGCCCCACTGACCTACCTGGCAGTCCGCCTTCCCGCGCGCGTCGATCGCCGGGTTGTTGGCCTGGGCGGTGAGGTTCATGAGATCGTTTTCCTCGAAGTCGTCCTGAAGGTGCGGATCGCCCTCGTCCTTCGAGATGTCGGCGGGACGGTCGGCCTTCGTGTCGTTGAAGCGATCGTCCTGGGCGTTGGTGTTGGAGAACCTCAGGTTGATGCGCTGGGCGGTGCCGTCGTTGCCCCTGTCGGAGGCGTGGTCGGCGAGACCCGTGAAGAAGTAGTTGGTGTCGTTGCAGACGGTGTTGTACGGCGCGACCTGCTCGAGCAGCGGCTCGAGGATGTTCGTCGTGACCGTCAGGTCCTTGAGCGCGAGCAGGGTGTTCGGGTCCTCGGCGAGGTGGTCGATCGCCGCGAACACGCGCTCGAGCTCGCGGTTGTAGATCGGCAGGATGCGGTTGGTTCGGGTGCCCTCGACGACCGCCGCGGTGATGGTGGGCAGCCGGCGGTCGAGCTCCTGGGCGCCCGGGCGCAGCCGGTTGGACAGGTCGGCGAGGTTGGCCAGGAAGGCCTGCTGGAACGGCAGCTTGTCGAGCCCGGCGCGGTAGAGCGGCGGCTGGCGGGAGATCGTCTCCTGGAGGGCGGGCGGGCTGGCGCTGAAGGCCTCGAAGGTGTCGGCCAGCTCCGTGAAGAGCTTGGCCTGGACCTTCGCCACCGGCGCCGCCTCGGCCGCGGCCGCCCCCAGGTTCTTGAAGAACCGGTCGAGCCGCGTGTCGGGGTCGTTGAGCGTGTCCATGACCGGGGTCAGGTGCTCGAACAGCCGCGGCAGCTCCTGGAGCGCGATGTTGATCGACTGGCCGCGGCCGGCGAAGGCGTCGCCGAAGCCCGCGAGCGAGGTCTGGCTGTCGCGACGTGACTGCGCGTCGAAGGTGTTGAGCAGGTCGTCGAACTCGACCACGGTGTCGGAGTTCTGGAGCGGCAGGGTCGCGCCCGCCTCGAGCTTCTGCGCGCTCGTGCCCGGCTTCAGGTCGAGGAACTTGAGTCCGAGCACCGAGCGCGGCCTGACCACGATCTGCGTGTCGACCGGCAGCGGCTCGACCGTCTTGTCGAGCTTCAGGTCGAGCAGGGCGATGGCCTGACCGTTCTTGTTGAACGTGCGGATCGCGGTGACGGCGCCGACGCGGAAGCCGGCGACCCGGACCTCGTTGCCCTCGACGAGGTTGGCCGCGCTCGGCGCCTCGACCCGGACGTTGTAGGTCGGCACGAAGGGCAGGCCCTGGTTGGCGTTGTAGGCCAGGAAGACGGCCACGATCACCACGAGCAGCGTGATGGCCCCCAGGAGAACCGGGCTTCCGACGACCGAGGCTGCGGCGCGAGATCTGCTCATTGACCGAGGAAGTAGTCCATCAGCTGCATTTCCTTGTCGGTGCCGCTCGAAGGCGCCGAGGACTGGGCGCCGGCGCGGCCGTCAGGTGGGGGCGTCGGTGCGGAGGCGGCGGACGCCTTCGCGGGCGCCCGG
>JACCUS010000402.1 GCA_013811715.1 Nocardioidaceae bacterium | reverse complement strand
GGCGGGATGTTCGTGCAGTCCGAGGAGTTCGTGCTCGCGCACGGCGGGCGCCGCGACGACCTGGCCATCTACGGGCAGGAGTTCGTTGGCGCCACCTGGAAGCTCGCCCGGATGAACCTCGCGATCCGCGGCATCGACGCCGACCTCGGCGACCGCTCCGACGACTCCTTCCACCGCGACCAGCACCCGGACCTGCGCGCCGACTTCGTCATCGCCAACCCGCCGTTCAACAAGGACGACTGGTTCTCCGAGGCACTCGCCGACGACCCGCGGTGGGCGTACGGGACGCCGCCGCCCGGCAACGCCAACTTCGCGTGGGTGCAGCACTTCGTCCACCACCTCTCACCGACGGGGACGGCGGGGTTCGTGCTCGCCAACGGGTCGCTGTCGTCCAAGCAGTCGGGTGAGGGCAAGATCCGTCAGCGGCTGGTCGAGGCTGACCTCGTCGACTGCATCGTCGCGCTGCCGGAGAAGTTGTTCCTCAACACCGGCATCCCGGTGTGCCTGTGGTTCCTGTCCAAGGGCCGGCACGGCAACGGCCATCGCGAACGGCGCGGCGAGGTGCTGTTCATCGACGCGCGCTCGCTGGGTCGGATGGCGACGCGGACGCTGCGGGTGCTCGACGACGCCGACGTCGAGCGGATCGCCGGGACCTACCACTCGTGGCGGTCGCGCGATCCCGAGGTGTCGTATGAGGACGTGCGCGGCTTCGCCAAGGCTGCGTCTGCGGAGGAGGTCGCGGAGCACGACTTCGTCCTCACGCCGGGGCGGTACGTCGGGGCGGCCGACGTGGCGGACGACGGCGAGCCGATCGCGGACAAGATTGCGCGGCTACAGGCGGAGCTGCTGGCCGAGTTCGACGAAGGCCGGCGGCTGGAGCAGGTCATCAGCAGTCGCCTTGCTGAACTCGCGCCGTGACCCCGCCCGGCTGGCGCGAGTGCACCCTGGGCGACCTTGCAGGGGAGACCGGCGGGCGCATCCAGACCGGGCCCTTCGGTAGTCAGCTCCACGCGAGCGACTACCTGCCCCACGGCACCCCCGTGGTCATGCCGGTCAACATCGGCGACAACCGCCTTATCGAGGCAGGCGTGGCACGCGTCGGTCCAGCTGATGCGGAGCGCCTGTCACGTCATCGATTGTGCGTCGGCGACATCGTCTACAGCCGGCGAGGCGACGTGGAGAAGCGGGCGCTGGTCCGGGAGCCGCAGGTCGACTGGCTCTGCGGCACAGGCTGTCTGCTCGTTCGCGTGCAGGGCGACGAGGTCGACGCGACCTACGTGTCCTACTGGCTTGGCTCGCCCGAGATCAAGGCATGGGTGACGCAGCACGCCATCGGAGCGACCATGCCGAACCTCAACACCGGCATCCTCTCCGCAGTGCCGGTCCTGGTTCCGCCGCTGGCGGAGCAGAGAAGCATCGCCACGATGCTCGGCGCGCTGGACGACAAGATCGAGTCGAACCGCCGCCTTTTGAGCACGGTCCTGAGCTTGACAAGGGCTGAGGTAAAGGCCGTAGTCGGCATCGCAGGAGCAACGGCGCTGCCCGTGGCGGCTCTGGCGCGGTTCGTCAATGGCGGCGCGTACACGAAAGGCGCGACGGGTACCGGCCGCATGGTTCTCCGGATCGCCGAGCTGAACTCGGGCCCAGGTGGCTCCACCGTTTACACCGAGTTCGACGTGCCGGAAGACAAGACCGCCCGTGCCGGTGACCTGCTCATGTCCTGGTCGGGTTCGCTCGACGTCTACCGATGGACACGCGAGGAGGCGATTATCAACCAGCACATCTTCAAGGTGATCCCGAACGGCCTGCCCGCGTGGCTCGTGCACGACCGACTCAAGGCTGTCATGCCGACCTTCCAGTCGATCGCGAAGGACAAGGCGACGACGATGGGTCACATCCAGCGCGGCCACCTGGAAAGCACCACAGTGGCCATGCCGTCGTCCGAGCAGATCGATCAGATGGACGCTCGACTCGGACCGCTGTGGGATCGGCTGCTCCTGGCGGAACGTGAGATCCACACCTTGGCAGCGCTGCGCGATGCGCTGTTGCCGGACCTGCTGTCCGGCCGCCTCCGCGTACCCGAGGCACAGGCCATCAGCCAATAGAGACGCGTGCCAAATTGCATGCGCTGGCGTATGCTGATCGCCATGGCGACGACGGTACGTGTGTCCGAGGCGACGCGGGCGAGGGCAGCAGCGCTTGCCGCTGAGCGGGGCAGCTCGATCGGTGAGTTGGTTGACGAGGCGCTCGAGGCCTTGGAGAAGGAAGAGTTCTGGCGCAAGACGAGGCTTGCTTTGCAGCAGCACCCCGTCGAGTTGGATGAGGACCCAGTGTGGGATCTCGCCACCGCCGACGGACTCGACCGTGACTGAGGTGAGGCGCGGCCAGATCTGGCTCGTGGACTTCGGGGTGCCGGTCGGCCACGAGCAAGGCAAGGTGCGGCCGGCGCTCGCGGTGTCCTCTGATGACTGGAACGACCACGCTTCCGTGTTCACGGTGCTCCCGCTCACCCGGACCCGGCACGGCTACCCCACTCGGGTGGAGGTCGAGCCGACGAGTGGGAACGGCCTCGACGTCACCTCGTATGCCCGTTGCGAGGACATCCGCAGCATCAGCGAACGGCGTCTGCTCAGAGTCCTAGGCCGTGTCGACGAGCTCGTCATGCTCACGGTGTCGGGCACGGTGCGGCGTTTCCTCGATGTCTGAGCAGGATTCGCCTGTTCGCATCGTGACCATCTCCTATGCGCGTACCCACTTCTGCGAGGTAGCACGGCTGGTGGCTGCAGGGCAGGTCGTCGCAATCAGTAAGTACGGCAAGGTCGTCGCCAGGATGCAGCCCCACGGGAAGATCAACGGGCCGGCTGTGGACACAGAGACGACACCAAAGTGATCGCCGGCGCGATCACCGAGGGCATCGTCGAGCAGGCCGCGCTCGACTGGTTCCGCTCCCTGGGCTACGCCACCCTCGCCGGAGCCGTCCTCGCGCCCGGCGGCACGGCGCCCGAGCGTTCGTCGTACGACCAGGTCGTCCTGACCGGCCGGCTGCGCAACGCGGCGCTGCGCATCAACCCCGACCTGCCGACGGGCGTCGTCGAACAGGCGGTCACCCGGCTGCTGCGGGCGGAGTCGCAGAACGCCCTCGCGGAGAACGAGCGCGTGCACCGGCTGCTCACTGGCGGGGTGCCGGTCGAGCACCGCACGGCGGCCGGCGAGATCCGCACCGCCCTGGTGTGGCTCGTCGACTGGGACGACCCGGCGACCAACGACTGGCTCGTCGTGCACCAGTACACCGTCGTCGAGGCCGGCAAGAACCGCCGGGCCGACGTCGTGGTGTTCCTCAACGGGTTGCCGGTCGGGCTGCTGGAGCTGAAGAACCCCGGCGACGCGCACGCCACGCTGCGCGGTGCGTGGAACCAGGTGCAGACGTACCGGCACAACATCCCGGCGCTGTTCACCCCCAACGCGCTCGTCGTCATCTCCGACGGGACGTCGGCGGCGATGGGCTCGTTCACCGCCGGGTGGGAGCACTACGCGCCGTGGAAGACCATCGACGGGCGCGAGGTCATCACCGACCGGCCGGCGCTCGAAGTGCTCATCCGGGGCGTGTTCGAGAAGCGCCGGTTCTTCGACCTGCTGCGCTCGTTCATCGTCTACTCCGACGAGCCGGCCGGGCTGGTCAAGCGGGTCGCGAAGTACCACCAGTACTGGGCTGTCAACGCCGCGGTCGAGTCGACGATCGAGGCCGCCGGCCCGAATGGCGACCGGCGCGGCGGCGTCGTCTGGCACACCCAGGGCTCGGGCAAGTCGGTCGAGATGTTGCTCTACGCCGCCAAGATCATGCGGTCGGCTCGCATGGGCAACCCGACGCTGGTCTTCATCACCGACCGCAACGACCTCGACGACCAGCTGTTCGGGGAGGTCTTCG
>JACCUS010000394.1 GCA_013811715.1 Nocardioidaceae bacterium | reverse complement strand
CAACAACGCACACAACCTCGAGCTGTCCCACCAGGCCGACACCAGCCCGGACGGCAAGATCTTGGTGATCTCCGACGAGCGTGGCGGCGGCGTGACCAACGACGCCTGCAACTTCGGAGACCGAGGGACCATCGGCGGCGACCACTTCTGGGCGCTGCGTCCGATCCCCGGCGTAAAGCGCACGTCCGACGCCACCCCGAGGCAGCCGGTGAAGCTGGGCACCTACTTCAACCCCGATCCGGGCGTCGAAGCCCTCCCCGACCCGCTCAAGACGGAGATCCCGGGTCGGGCCGAGCGAGCCTGCACCTCGCACGTGTTCCGCATCGGCGGCAACGGGACCGCCTCCCCCGGACCGGTCGGCGACCGCTTCAACGGCGCCTCCCAGATGGGCGGACGCGTGATGGCCCAGGCGTGGTACGGCGCCGGCGTGTGGTACCTCCAGTTCCGGACGAAGTCCAGCAACGCCGATGGCCAAAAGGAGGACCCGCGCAGCACCTGGGGCAACACGCTGGGCTGGAACATCCAGCCGGGCGCGGACACCTGGTCGGCCAAGGAGTACAAGGGCTACATCTACGCCGGCGACATCCTACGCGGCTTCGACGTCTACGCCTGCAACAACGAGCGGCAGCGGTGCGACCCGGTCGTGACGCTGGCCAAGAACGGCCCGGCCAGCGCGGCGCCGGCGAGCCGGGTCCGCTACGAGCTCTCGTACCAGAACATCGGGCCGGCGGCTTCCAGCAACGCGAGGATCACCGACGACCTGCCCGCGGAACTGCGGTTCGTGTCGGCGTCGGACGGCGGCACCTACAACGCCGAGACAGGCGACGTGATCTGGCGGCTCGGCTCGGTGCCCGTGGGAGCCGACGACAGCGTCTGGCTGACCGCACGGGTGCGCCGGAACGTCCCGGTCGGGACGACGATCCTCAACCGGGCCGACTTCACCGGCGACGCCACGATCTCGCCGCCGGCCGTCGCGGCCACCGTGGTAACTCCAGAGGCGACCACATCGGAGGTCACCCCTGCGGCGACGGAGCCGCCACTCGCAGTGATGGGGGGTTGTGGGACGTCGTACAGCCTCTGACGAAGGGGGATCTCAGGGCATCGGCTGTACGACGTCCAGCGCCGCCTCCGTGAGATCCGCCGCGTCGTAGGGCAGCCAGCGGATCCGGTCGTCGCGGCGGAACCAGGAGTCCTGCCGCCGGGCGAACCGCCGGGTGCCGCGCACCGTGTCGTCGCGGGCCTCGTCCTCGGTGCACTCACCGGCCAGCAGGCGCAGCACCTGCCGGTAGCCGAGCGCCCGCGAGGCGGTGGGCCCCTCCCTCAGGCCGTGGCGCTCCAGGCGACGTACCTCCTCGACCAAGCCGGCCGCCCACATCCGCTGCACTCGAGTCGCGATCCGCTCGTCCAGCTCCGCGCGGGGCACGTCGACGCCGACTTGCACCACCCGGTCGAACGCGTACTCGCGTCGCGGCAGCGTCGCCTGATAGGGCCGGCCGGTGATCTCGATGACCTCCAACGCGCGCACCACCCGCCGGCCGTTGCTGGGCAGGATCGAGGAGGCCGCGGCCGGGTCGAGTGCGCTCAGCCGCGCGTGCAGTGCGCCCGGGCCCGCCTCCGCGAGCTCGGCCTCGAGCCGGCGCCGCACGCCGACGTCGGTGCCGGGGAACTCGAACTCGTCGAGCACAGCCCGCAGGTACAGCGCCGAGCCTCCCACGACGACCGGCACCACCCGACGGCGCCGACAGTCCGAGATCGCCTCCCGGGCCCACCCCTGGAACTCCGCCACCGTCGCCGGCTCGCCGACGTCGAGGATGTCGAGCAGGTGATGTGGCACGCCGCGACGTTCGTCGACATCGAGCTTGGCGGTGCCGATGTCCATGCCTCGGTAGAGCTGCATGGAGTCGCCGTTGACGACCTCACCGCCGAGCCGCAGGGCGAGCTCTACCGCGAGGTCGCTCTTGCCGGCGGCGGTCGGGCCGACGACGGCGACGACCGGCGGCTGGGTCGAGGGCTCGGTGGGCACCGCCCGATTATCGCCTCGGCGTCTGCGGCGAGTCGAGCCACCGGTCGATCAGCGGGGTGAGGTTCTCACCGGTCTCGTCGTTGATCCACCGGGTGAACTCGACGCGGTCGACCTGCTGGTTCTCGTGCTCGGCCGCCCAGGCCTTGACGATCCGCTCGAACTCCGCGTCGCCGATGCGCTTCCTGATCTCGTCGAGCATCATCGCCGGCCCGAGGTAGACGTTGGACTCCCCGAACGCCTGGGGGTCGTAGTCGCCCGGCGGCCCGGCAGTGGCCCGCGACAGCATGTCGAGGGGCCGCCAGTACTCGATGCCGCCGGCGTACGGCGGTCGCCCGGTGTCGGTCTCGAACCACTGCTGCATGTACATCGCCCAGCCCTCGTTGAGCCACATCCCCTTCCAGTCGACCGGTGTCACGCTGTCGCCGTACCACTGGTGCGCCATCTCATGCAGCAGCACCGCATCCGAGCGCTCCACCGCGCCGGCGCTCAGCGTGATCATCGTCTGGGTCTCCATGCCGCTCGTGCCGCCCACTACGAGGACTCCGAGCGACTCGAACGGATAAGGCCCCGCGTGCTCGACCAGCCAGTCGAACGCCGCGTCGCCATCGGCCGTTAGCCTCGGCAGCAGCCGCTTGTCGCCCGGCAGCAACCAGTAGGACAACTCCATCCCGCCCGGCGTCATGTCGGTGTACTCGGTGTAGGGGCCGATCGCGATCGTGACGAGGTAGGAGGCGACGGGCTCGCCGACATGCCACCTGGCGATGGTCTTGCCGTCGGCGGTGTCGGTGCCGACGAGCTCACCGTTGAAGACGGCGACGTCATCGCCTCGGGTCGTGACGGTGGCGTCGTACAGCGCCTCGTCGGACGGGTGGTCGTTGACCGGGTACCAGGTGAACGCGCCGTAGGGCTCCTGGAACGTGTGGACGTTGCCGCCGGGGTCGACGCTCCAACCCAGCCCCGAGGTCATGTCAGAACGTTGGCTCGGCGCCGGTGTCGGCTCAGGCACGCCCGAGTAGGCGATTCTCAGCCTGTACGTCGAGTCGGCGGTCAGCGGCGGCGTCGACATCTCTAGGCCGTCGTCGGACTGGGTGTACTCGATCGGCTCACCGTCGAGCTCGACCGAGTCGGCGCTGAGCGCGCCGGACAAGTCGAGCCGGATGGCGGAGGTGTCCTCGGTGGCGCGGAAGGTCAACGTGGTCACACCGCTCAGGACTCGGCCGACCCAAAGCAGGTCGAGGTGGTAGTGCAGCGAGTCGATCTCGGGGTTGCTCTTCTCGGGGTAGTACGGGTCCTCCACCGGCTCGGACTCGGCCAACTCGAGCTC
>JACCUS010000381.1 GCA_013811715.1 Nocardioidaceae bacterium | reverse complement strand
CTCACCCTCGGCAACGCGGGGGTCGCCGTCTTCTGGTGACCCAGCTCAGAGAATGAGCGCAGAACGGAGCGCCACTCCCACTCCGACGATGACCACCAGCGCCGCCGTCGCCGTGGGCAGCGCGCGGGCCAGCTTGAGCACCACGCTGGGGCGACCAGCCTTGCGCCGGCGGGCGCTGGCCCAGCGTTCGATGTGGTCGCGCGCGTAGGCCAACGCGAGCCCGGTCCCGATCAGGGCGAGGGCCATACCGATGCCGTAGGCGAGCACGAGCAGCACCCCGAACCAGGCGCGTCCCACTTGAATGCCACCGATTAGCACGATGAGGGCGGACGGGCTGGGCACCATGCCACCGGTGAAGCCGACCGCGATCATGCTGCGCGCGCTTGTCGCCGGCGGCGGGTGTGTGTGGCTGCCTCCCCACCCGTGTGAGTGGGTGACTCCGTGCTCCGGCTGCCGGGTGGTGTCGTGGTCGTGCGGATGGTCGTGGTCGTGCGGATGGTCGTGGTCGTGCGGATGGTCATGGTCGTGCGGATGGACGTGGACGTGCTGTTCGGCGGTGGCGTGGGCCTTGGCCTGGACCTGGCCAGCGCTGCTGCCCACCAGCTCGAGCACCGGCTCGTGAGCGGGCGGGTCGGCGGCGCGGCGCCGCGCCTGCCGAAGCAGCGCGACTCCGATGCCAACGAGCAGGATGCCGCTGGCCAGGCCCAACCACGCATACAGGGTGTCAGGGGCGGTCAGCGCAACCGACGAAAGCACCAGGCCGAGCACGAGCACCCCCGCCGTGTGGGTCAAGGTCACGGTGAGCCCGATGATGGAGACCTGACGAAGTGAGTTGCGCTGGCCGAGCAGGTATGCCGCCATGAGCGTCTTGCCGTGGCCGGGCGCGAAGGCGTGCAGCGCACCGAGGACCATCGACAACAGGAAGGCGAACACCGCGAAGCCCAGGCTGAGTTCGCGGGCATCCACGAGGTCGGTGAACGATTCGCTGAGCCCACCGAAGAACCCGGCATCGGAGCTGTCGGAGTTCTCGGACTGCTCCGTCGCGGTCGTGCCCTCGCCCGGGACGACGCGCATGCTCGCGCTCTTGTCATCCAGCGGTGAGGACAACAGATCCTTCGGGTAGGAGGTGAGCTCGTCCGAAGGACTGTCGGTGTCCACCGTGCTGTCGGCGAGGTCGACACCGTCGCTGGTCGCGGTGATCTCGCGCCAGCCGGTCCGGTCGAGGCTGTTCTGGTCGACGTACTCGAGCGTGTGGCCGACGGTCTCGATGTCGTCGGTGGTGTGCAAGGTGCAGGTCAGCCGCATGGTGCTCAGGCCCGCCTGCCCTGGCAGGAACTCGAGGTCGCTGGAGTCGACTGACAGGGGGGTGGGGTCCCCGTCCAGGCTGAGCTCGAGTCCTGGCTGAAGCTGGGAGCACTCCTCGGCAGCGTAGTCCGTCGCCTGTTTTGCCGAGACCTCGGCAGGCGCGGGGAACTGCTGGACCGTGGGGATCTCAGCGGAGTCGACGACCAACCTCACCGTCACGGCGTCGGGCTCGACGAACAGTCCGCTGAAAGAGTTCGTGGTGAAGTTCCCAAGCGGATGCGCGCTTGCGCCGGGAGCGAGCAGGACGAGCGCGGCCATCGCGACCGGCAGAGCGATCAGGGCACGGGTAATCCTGATGCCGTGGCGTCGGTCCATTACCTGCGTAGGTCCTCGAGCACGACCTTCGCGCGGGGAGCGAGCAGCGGCGAGAAGTACGGGTTGATCTCGAGGGCGTCGCGCAGCGACTCTCTCGCGGCGCCGGACCGTCCGAGTGACCTCTCGATCATTCCGCGGTGATAGGTGAAGAGCGCACTGTGGGTGCCCAACCGAAGGGCCTGCTCGCTGTGGCGCAGGGCTGCCCGGTCGCGGCCGTTGACGTGCAGTGCCCACGCGAGGGCGTCGGCAGCATCGACGCTGTGCTGGCGATCCCACACCGCTCGCGCCGCCAGGAGAGCCGCCTGCGGCCGGCCGCGGTCGGCGTAGAACAAGGCGGACTCGAGGTCGACGTTGACTCCCTGAGCCTCGAACAAGTCGTTGGTGGCCGCCAGCACCGCCTCCTGGCGCGTGGCCTGCCGCTCGCGGCCGACCGACCGCAGCAGGTCGGCGTACGCGATCAGGTAGCTGGGCAACGGAAGTCGCTTGACCACCTCGTCGTACTGCCGCACCGCGGTGTCGATGTCACCACGCGCCGCGGCCACTTTTGCCCGACCCGCCAGCAACGGCGTGTACGACGGGTCCTGGCGCAACCCCTCCGCGTAGTGGCGGGCGGCTCGGTCGAGGTCGCCGGAGTTCCACGCGAGCTCGCCGAGATAGTAGAGGCAGAAGGCCACGTCGGACGGTCGGGTCGCGATCTCCAGCGCACGCTGCAGGGCCATCCTCGCCGGCCGGAGCTGCCCATCGAGCTCGTAGGAGTAGGAGGCGCGGGTGAAGGAGGAGACGCCGGGCTGAAGGTTCAGCATCCGCTGCAGCTCCTTGCGGGCTTCTGCATAGCGGCCGAGCTGTTGGAGCGCGTCGGTGAGGATGCCTTGGTTGGCGGCGCCGTAGGGGTTGATGCGCTTGGCGCTGCGCGCATACTCCAGCGCCTCGGTGAAGTCGTGTCGCGCGGCTGCCAGCGCAGCCAGACCGGTCAGGGCGGCCGCGTTGCCGTCGGGTTCGACCCGAAGAGACCGACGAAGGGCAGCCGACGCCTTGGGATAGTACGTCGGGTCGCCGGTGATCGCCGCCTGCTGCACGTAAGCGATCCCGAGGGAGGCCCAGGCGGGGTGGTCACCGGGAAGTCGCCGCAAGCGTGTCTGCAGCGCGGTGATGGTCCCGCCGAGATCCTCCCCTGTCAGCGTCGCGACGACCTCTGGCCCGGACCGTCCGCTCGGCGGCGCCGCGGGCTGCACCGGTCCCCCTCGGGTGAACAGCACACCGAGCGCGAGCATGACGGTGCTGAGCACGACCACGATCACCGTGCTGCGGAGCGCGCTGAGCCGGATCGTCACCTCGTGTCGCCTCTCTGC
>JACCUS010000375.1 GCA_013811715.1 Nocardioidaceae bacterium | reverse complement strand
CCGCCTTGGATGACCGACTCGCTCGGCTGGACGAGGACGTAGCCGTTTCCGCCGAAAGCCATCTGAAAGGTCTCACCAGTACCTCCGCGAACCAGGGACTTGAGCCCGCCTGTGTCGACCCGGATGTCCATGCTCACACCCGCGGTCCACAAGACGACTGCCTGCGCGTCGCAGAAGGTCGGAGAGCCCGCGACATCAAGGGCCACGGGGTCTCCCTTGGTCGTGACGGCGACGTAGCCGGTACCGCGGAGGGCCACGTTGTAGAGGCCGCCGGTCATGGCGGCTCCGCGCGCCTGGATGCGTTGGATGTCCCAGTCGATGGAGGAGGAGAACGCGAGCACGTTATTGCCGTTGACGGAGATGGCGTCGTTTTCCAAGTACACGATCTGCACCTCGGCCGCGAGTTCTGCCACGAAGAGCTCGCCCTGCCCCGAGCACTGCATCATGTCGACGCCCTCGCCCGTAGCCGCAGACTTCAACATCCTCCCGAGGCCGCCAGCGCCCTTGTTCTCGAAGCGAACGTCGCCCTGGTACGCAACCATTGTGCCGGTCTTCGCCCACACCGGGCCGTAGCCCATCTGGACCTTCAGGAGCTTTTTGTTCTGTAGCGAGAACGGGTCCTGGGATGCGTTCTCTTTGAAGTCGTCGAACAGCGATCCGTGGATGGCCATGAGTAACGTCCCTTATTCGTCGTGATGTCCGCGGTTCCGCGGGCCGGGCTTTTCGGAAACTCTATTGTGGGTGGCCCGGTCGTGTGTAGGCTTCCAGATGAATCGGCTAGCGATCGCAGTAGAACGGTTGGAGTGAAAGCTATGGGTCTATTGGACAAGGCGCGAGCGGCGGCGACCGACCTCGCAGCGAAGGCGGACACGGCGCGTGTGAAGCCTGGAGCGGGTGGTTCAGGCTCCGGCGGTGACGCCGACCGGTACTTCCGCGACCTAGGAGTTCTTGCCTATCTCGAGGCGAACGGGCGCTCCACCTCACTCGAGGACCGCGAGCGTGTGATGGATGCGTTGAAAGGCATGGAGACGCAGGGGACGATCGGCACCTTCATGTTGCAGACGTCCGTGCCACCCCCGCCGGGCGGGACCGTGCCACCCCCGCCACCGCAAGCCCAGACGCCTCCGCCCGCGCAATCCGCGCCCTCGGCGCCGGCACCCCCGCCGCCGTCGTGGATGACCAAGGACGACGACAAGAACAATTGACCGGACCGTCCGAAGGGGCGTCCGCCAGCACGGGGCCTATAGCTGCTTACCGGCCGTCCTCCGCCAGCGCTTCGGAGCCACGTTCGGCAGTCTCGCTGTGCCGATCCGGCAGTTCACCGCGGTCAACACCTTTCCGGGGGGCGGACCACGTACTACGGTGGCTGCATGATCGCGATGTTGAAGGGCCGCACCACCGGCTCGATCGCCTTGCTTGCCGTCCTTGCGACACCGCCCTCGGTCATGGCCCAGGCCAGCTCCGAGACGGCGACGACCCCGGAGGTAGCCACGGCTGCCGCGTCACTCCCGTTGGGTCCCGCCGACCTCACCGAGACTCGTACGACGACGACGCTGCAACCAGGTGTCACCCTGACCACTATCGTTCGCGGCGCCACCGACCCCACCCACGTGTGGACGGTTGAGGCCAGCATCCCGGCCGACGAGACGTCGCCCGACCCCGACGCCCCGCCGAGGGCCCTGTCTGACCGTACGAGCGCCGAGGAACTGGCCGATCGCCTTCGCGAGGAGGGCTTTGACCCGCGCGTCGAAGAGGTCGTCACTCCGGCTACCGCCGACTTCGCCGGCGGCAGCCTTGGCTGGCGGGTGCGGGTCGGCCGCTTCACCGACAAGGCCGGTGCCGATGCCACGCGGGCGCAGATGATCGCCGCCGGATTCGCCGGCGCGACCCTGTTCACCGGATGGGACGGCTCCCCGACAGACCGTGGACCGTGGCGGCTGCAGGTCCTCACAATAGACCCGCGGACATTCCGGGGCAGCCTCCTCGCCTCGTACGGTCCCGACATCGAAGACCGGGAGACCACGAGTGCGCTGAGCCGGGCGCAGAGCGCGGCTGCAGCCGTGAATGCGGGCTACTTCGTCTTCGACCCGGCTGCCGGTGCGCCGGGGGACCCGGCGGGCGTCGGGGTCTACGGCGGCAGGCTACTCAGCGAGACGGTGGGTCGCCGCCCGGCGTTGGTGGTTCGTGCCGAGGCGTTGGGCACGCAGGTCGAGCGCCTGCGCTGGGTCGGGACGGTTGAGGGCTACGACGACGTGCGACTGACGCTCGACGGGATCGACCGGGTGCCGGGGCTCATCCGCAACTGCGGAGGCACCGCCGACGATGTCCCAACCGGGCTGCCGCTGCACGACTTCACCTGCACCGACTCCGACGAGCTGGTCGCGTTCACCTCCGACTTCGGGCAGAGCACGCCGTCGGGTCCTGGCCTGGAGGCTGTCCTCGACCGGCACAACACTGTGGTGTCGCTGCGCTCGCCACGTGGCGGGCCGTTGTCGGCCGGTCACAAGTCGGTCCAGGCCACCGGGACACTAGTCGACGACCTCAGCGCGGCTGCGGTGATCGGAGAGCAGCTAAAGATCTCCACGAAGCTACGCGGCGAGCGCGGCCAGGTGGTCGGTCAACCGCCGTCGACGTCGATCGTCAACGGGGGGCCAGAGCTCGTCCGGGACGGGCGGCTGCACGTCACCCCGACGGCCGACGGGTTCGTGCGGCCAACCGATCCGAGCTTCTACTACGGCTTCAGTGCGAAGCGGAATCCCCGCACCTTCGCCGGTGTCGACGCCGCGGGGCGCATCATGTTGGTCGCCGCCGACGGCCGCAGCACCTCGAGCCTGGGACTGACCATCGTCGAGACCGGTGCCGTGGCGCAAGCCCTTGGCATGCGCGATGCGCTAAACCTCGACGGTGGCGGTTCGACCACCATGGTCGTCGATGGACAGGTCATCAACCAGCCCTCCGACGCGGCGGGGGAGCGACCGGTCGGGGATGCCCTGCTGATCCTGCCCTGAGCCAACTGACGCCGCACCTCTCAGTGTGCTACGCGCCTGGGGGTCGGTACTGGATCTGCTCGGCTTTGCTCAGCGCATCCATGGTTTCCTCGACGGTCAGGAGGACTGTCGTCTCCAGTGAGCTCAGCGCGCCACCTCCGCTGATGGCCAGCACAACCGCGGCTATGGACACGTTGTCGGGAGCCTCCCACACCGTGTAGCCGTCGTGGGCGCCGAAGGCATACCAGAAGCCGTGGAGCTTTCCACCGACCGACTCGACGTACGACTGGGCGGCCTTTCCACGATCCTCGGGGTGGCCGATCAGCCGAGCCCAAGTCTCCGGCGTGTAACTGAATTTCGATAGATAGAGCGGCATCGACTTTCCTCTCGCTTGCCGGTTCCGCGCGAGTCATCCGTTGGGCGGCGGAGTGTCCCCAACAGATTCCAGTAAACTCTCGCTGTGGAGTCGCGTCCATGACCCCAACGGGTCAATCACGGGTCTGCAAACGCCGCACATTGGCCAGATTGCGCGATCGAGGTCAATAGCGAGCGTCGCTTCAGTCAACCTGGCGCGGCTCGACGTCGGACTCTAGCGCCGCGGCGACCGCCTCGAACTCCAGTAGTGCGGCGGTGAGGTCCTCGACGATCTCGCGGGCGATGACCTCCGGAGCGGGCAGGTTGTCCATGTCCTCCAGTGACTCGTCGCGCAACCAGGTGATGTCGAGGTTGGCCTTGTCGCGACCCATCAACTCGTCGTACGTGAACGACTTGAACCGCTCGGTCTCGACCCGTTCCGAGCGCGGCTTGCCCGCCGCGTAGCGATCGACGAAGTCGTCGAGATGACGGCGGCGCAGCGGGTTCTGTTTGCGGGTGAAGTGCTGGTTGGTGCGCAGGTCGTAGACCCACAGCC
>JACCUS010000366.1 GCA_013811715.1 Nocardioidaceae bacterium | reverse complement strand
CCGCATGCTGCGAGGACGAGGCTCGCCGCGAGCGGGACCGCGAGCAGGGGGATCGGCGATATTGACGTCGGTGGTTCATGGGAGTCTCCTTGTGGTTGTTCACGCTGGATGTTGGTGGACCGGCCGTCGGCGGCGGGTGGTCAGCTGCGGGTCGACTCGTGCCACTTGCCGACGACGAGGCGCGAGATCAGGCCGAAGATGACGAAGACGACGATGCCGAGCACCGCCGCGACGACCAGCGCACCGTACGCCATCGGGTAGTTGTTGCGGTTGCGGAACGTGTCGAGCAGGGTGCCGACCCCCTTGTCGCCACGCTTGAAGAACAGCTCGCCGACGATGGCCCCGATGACCGAGAGGCCTGCGGCGATGCGGAAGCCGGCGAAGATCGCAGGGAGCGCTGCAGGAAACTGGAGTCGCCACAGGCGGGTGCTCGACGACACGCCGCGCAGCGTGAACAGGTCGTGCTGGCCCTTGTCGACCGACAACAACCCGAACAGCGTGTTGGCGACGATCGGGAACAGCGAGATGATCACGCAGACGAGGGTGCGCGCCGACAGGCCGTAGCCCCAGATCGAACCGATCAGCGGCACGAGGGCGAGGATCGGGATCGCCTGCAGCGCCACGAGGTACGGCCACATCGAGCGCTCGAACCACTGGCGGCGCGCCATCAGCATCGCCAAGCCTGTGCCGAGCACGATGGCGATGGCGAGCCCGAGGAACGCCACCGTCGCCGTCACCCGCAGGCCGCCGAGGAGCGTCTCCCTGTTGTCGTTCGTCAGGAACGCCGTTCGCACGACCTCGTGCGGCGTCGGGACGAGGAAGTTGGGCTTGTCCCAGATCGCCCGCAGCGCCCAGTGGTGCATCAGGTACCAGATGCCGATGAACACGGCGAACACGGCCAGCGGGCCGACGATGTCGATCCAACCGTGCCGGCGGCGGCGATTCGCCGCTGTCGGAGCGACCGTCTGCGTGGCGACGATCGCCTCGCCGTGGCCGAGTGGCGTGTCGAGCATGTCGGTGCTCATCGATCCTCCTTACTCGTCGATGCGCTCCTGAGTGACGTCGACACCTCGCCGCACAGCTCGGCGAACGACGGTTCGAAGCGCAGCTCGGGAGCGCGCGGGTACGAGAACGGCACGTCGTAGCTGCCGACGATCCGTCCCGGCCGCGCCGACATCACGAGCACCCTCGTCGAGAGGAACACCGCCTCGGAGATCGAGTGCGTGATGAAGAGCGCGCCGAATCCGTTGCGCTGGAACAGCGAGAGGAGCTCGTCGTTGAGCCGCTCACGCGTGATCTCGTCCAGCGCGCCGAACGGCTCGTCGAAGAGAAAGATGGCAGGATCCATCACAAGCGAGCGGGCGAGTGACGCTCGCATCCGCATGCCGCCCGAGAGCTGGCGAGGGTACTTCTCGGCGAACCCGTCGAGCCCGACGAGGGCGACGTTCTCGGCGACACGTCGCTCGCGCTCGCTGCGGCTCAGCCCCTCCAGCTCTGCGAGCAGGGCGATGTTGCGCCGCACCGTGCGCCACTGCAGCAGCGTCGCATCCTGGAAGACGTAGCCGAGATCTTTGCGATCGACGTCCACCGATCCGGCGCTCTGGCGCTCGAGTCCCGAGGCGATGCGCAGAAGCGTCGACTTGCCGCAACCGGAAGGTCCGACGACGGTGACGAACTCGCCGGGACCGACATCGAACGAGATGTCGCGCAGCGTCTCGGTCCCGTCGTCAAACGTCATCGACACGTCGTCGAAAGTCAGGACCGACTCGACGGCCGTCGACGTCGCCGTCATGTGACGAGCATCCCGCCGTTGACGTGGAACGCCTGGCCGGTGCAGTAGGCGGCGTCGTCGGAGGCGAGGAACGCGGCCATCGCGGCGACGTCGTCGGTGGAGGCGAGGCGACCGAGCGGGGACAATGCCACCCACGACGACTCCATCTCGGGAGTACGAGTCGTGGCGCCCATGTCGGTCGGCACGAAGCCGGGGCAGATCGAGTTGGCCGTGATCCCGGCGTGACCGAACTCCTTCGCCACGACCTGGGTCAAGGCGACGACCGCCGCCTTCGACGCGGCGTAGTGGGCCTGACCGGCGTCGGCCGACTTGGCGCCCATGCTCGCC
>JACCUS010000322.1 GCA_013811715.1 Nocardioidaceae bacterium | reverse complement strand
GCTCATCCCTGCCCGACCCGGACAACACACCGGAACCCCACCGCGACCGCTCACCGCGACCCGACCCGGACAACACACCGGAACCCGACCGCGACCGCTCACCGCGACCCGACCGCAACGCCTCTGCTCGCGACGACGACGGCCCCCTCGGCGACGATGACGCCGATGATGGCGCGGACGACGACAGCGACGACAGTGACGGCGGCGGCGGTGACGACGGCGACGACTGATCCTGCGGCGAGGGTCAGTTCCCAGGCACAATGCGAGCATGAGGTTCGCGATCGGCACATCCGCGGGAGCAGACCGCACATGAGCGACTCCGTGCGGGCGCCCCGCTTCCGCGATCGGCTGTTGTCGGTGCGCGCCCGCATCACCGCTGCCGTGATCGTGTTGACCGCGCTGTCGATGGCCGGCGCGGGCGGCGCCGTGTACGTCGTGGAGTCCGCCCGGCTGGACCGCCAGTTCAGCGCCAACATCAGCCAGGAGCTGGAAGAGTTCGCCACCCTCCAAGGGCGTGGAATCAACCCGAGGACCGGTGAACCGTTCGACTCGACCGTCGCCTTGTTGGATACGGCGCTGGAGCGCAACGTCCCCGGCGCCTACGAGGCGCTCGTCGCCTACTGGGACGGGCGGCCCAGAAAGAAGGTCGGCGACACCGTCTTCCTCGAAGACACTCCCCAGGAGTACGACTTCTACAAGGATCCCAGTCTCGACCGGGTGATCGACGCCTCGCTGCCGCAAGGCGGGTCGCGCGTCATGGAGACCGCCGTCGGGTCGGTGCTCATCTCGATCCAGCCGGTCACGGACGGGAGAACCGAGGGTGCCTTCGCGGTGGTCATGTTCAGCGACCGAGAGCGGATCGAGTTCCTCAGCGCGATGCGGCTCTACGCGGTCGTGGCCTCGATCGCCCTGCTCCTCGTCGCGGCCGGTGCTTGGTTCGTCGCCGGGCGGCTGCTCCGGCCCGTCCGTGACCTGCGGACAGCGGCGCAGGAGATCAGCGACACCGACCTGACCCGAAGGATCGAAGCCAGGGGCAACGACGACCTCACCGACTTGACCCTCACCTTCAACGCGATGCTGGACCGACTCGAGGAGGCGTTCGGCACCCAGCGGCAGTTCCTCGACGACGCCGGCCACGAGCTCCGCACACCGATCACGATCATCCACGGACATCTTGAGCTTCTCGACCCCCATGACGTCGACGACGTCGAGGGCACTCGCGCCCTGGTGCTCGACGAGATCGACCGGATGGCGCGGCTGGTCGAAGACCTGATGGTGCTCGCCAAGTCGAAGAGACCCGGTTTCGTCGTGCCGGACGTGGTCGACGTGGCACGGCTCACCGAACATGTGGCGGAGAAGGTGCGGGGGCTGGGCGACCGCCGGTGGTCCACGGACAGCAGAGGCGACGGTCTCGCCGTGCTGGACAGCCAGCGGATCACGCAGGCGCTCGTGCAGCTCGCGAGCAACGCCGTGCGCTACACAGCCGAGCAGGACTCGATCGCACTCGGCTCAGACACCACCGTCTCGTCCGTCCGGTTCTGGGTGCAAGACACCGGGGCCGGGATCGACCCCGCCGAGCTAGAGCATCTCTTCGAACGTTTCCACCGCGGCTCCGACGACCACCGCTCCGAAGGGCTGGGGTTGGGCCTTTCGATCGTGGCCGCGATCGCCGAGGCGCACGGGGGCACTGCCGACGTACGCAGCGCTGAGGGGAGGGGCACCACCTTCGTCTTGACGCTGCCCAGGAAGGCCCCGTCGTGAAACGCGTCTTGATCGTCGAGGACGAGCCGCGGATCTCCTCGTTCGTCGAGAAGGGGCTGCGTGCCGACGGCTTCACGCCCACGGTTGCGGCGGACGGCGTGACCGGCCTCGATTACGCGCTGTCGGGACACTTCGATCTCGTCATCCTCGACATCGGGCTGCCGCACCTCGACGGCTTCAGCCTGTTGCAGCGGCTGCGCAAGCAAGACACCGCGCTTCCGGTGATCGTCCTGACGGCCCGCGACTCGGTGACCGACACGGTGCGTGGTCTCGAACAGGGCGCGGACGACTACATGCCGAAGCCGTTCCGTTTCGCGGAGCTGCTGGCCCGCGTGAAGCTCCGTCTCCGCGATCGCGGTGAGGGCGCCGACGAGCCGACCCTGGCGTACGGCGACATCAGCCTCGACCTGCGCACCCGCCAGGTGCGGGCCGCCGGCGTCGTCCACGATCTCTCCGCGCGGGAGTTCACGCTGGCGGAGATGTTCTTGCGCAACCCCGGTCAGGTGCTGTCGCGAGAGCAGCTGCTCTCGCACGTGTGGGGGTACGACTTCGACCCCGGCTCCAACGTGGTCGATGTGTACGTCGGCTACCTGCGCAGGAAGCTCGGAGCCGACTCGATCAAGACCGTTCGCGG
>JACCUS010000317.1 GCA_013811715.1 Nocardioidaceae bacterium | reverse complement strand
TCTGCAGCAACGAGTTGAAGATGTCGGGGTGGGCCTTCTCGACCTCGTCGAAGAGCACCACCGAGAACGGCTTGCGCCGTACCTTCTCGGTGAGCTGGCCGCCCTCCTCGTACCCGACGTAGCCCGGGGGCGAACCGAACAGCCGCGAGATCGTGTGGCGCTCGGAGAACTCGCTCATGTCGAGCTGGATCAGGGCCTCCTCGTCGCCGAAGAGGAACTCGGCCAGGCTCTTGGAGAGCCACGTCTTGCCGACACCGGACGGTCCGGCGAAGATGAACGAACCGCCTGGGCGCTTGGGGTCCTTCAGGCCGGCGCGGGTACGACGGATCGCCCGCGACAGCGCCTTGATCGCCTCGTCTTGGCCGATGACGCGTTTGTGCAGCTCGTCTTCCATCTTGAGCAGCCGGCCGGACTCCTCCTCGCTGAGCTTGATGATCGGGATTCCGGTCGCCGTGGCAAGGACCTCCGCGACCAGTTCCTCGTCGACCTCGGCCACGACATCCATGTCGCCGGCCTTCCACTGCTTCTCACGCTCGGTCTTGGCGATGATCAGCTTCTTTTCCTCGTCGCGGAGGGAGGCCGCCAGCTCGAAGTCCTGAGCATCGATCGCGCTCTCCTTCTTGCGTCGTACGCCGGCGATCCTCTCGTCGAACTCGCGCAGGTCCGGCGGGGCCGTCATCCGGCGAATCCGCAGCCGGGAGCCGGCCTCGTCGATGAGGTCGATCGCCTTGTCGGGCAGGAACCGATCGGAGATGTAGCGGTCGGCCAGCGTCGCCGCCGAGACCAGCGCCTCGTCGGTGATCGTCACCCGGTGGTGGGCTTCATAGCGGTCACGCAGGCCCTTGAGCATCTCGATCGTGTGGGCGATCGTCGGCTCGGCGACCTGGATCGGCTGGAACCGCCGCTCCAGCGCGGCGTCCTTCTCCAGGTGCTTGCGGTACTCGTCGAGCGTCGTGGCGCCGATGGTCTGCAGCTCACCCCGCGCCAACATCGGCTTGAGGATGCTGGCGGCGTCGATGGCGCCTTCGGCGGCTCCTGCCCCGACCAGGGTGTGGAGCTCGTCGATGAAGAGCACGATGTCGCCACGCGTCTTGATCTCCTTGAGCACCTTCTTCAAGCGCTCCTCGAAGTCGCCCCGGTAGCGGGAGCCGGCGACGAGTGCGCCGAGATCCAGGGTGTAGATCTGTTTGTCCTTGAGCGTCTCGGGGACATCACCCTTGACGATGTCTTGGGCAAGGCCCTCTACCACCGTGGTCTTGCCGACGCCGGGCTCACCGATCAGCACGGGGTTGTTCTTGGTGCGGCGGGAAAGGATCTGCATGACCCGCTCGATCTCAGCCGACCGCCCGATCACGGGGTCGAGCTTTCCTTCACGGGCCGCCTGGGTGAGGTTGCGACCGAACTGGTCCAAGACCAGCGACGAAGACGGAGCGCCCTCGGCGGCCGCCCCTGCGGTCGCGGTCTCCTTGCCCTGGTAGCCGCTGAGCAGCTGGATGACCTGCTGGCGTACCCGGTTGAGGTCGGCGCCGAGCTTGACCAGCACCTGGGCAGCCACACCCTCACCCTCGCGGATGAGGCCGAGCAGGATGTGCTCGGTGCCGATGTAGTTGTGGCCCAACTGCAGGGCCTCGCGCAGGCTCAGCTCCAGGACCTTCTTGGCCCGGGGGGTGAAGGGGATGTGGCCGCTGGGGGCCTGCTGGCCCTGGCCGATGATCTCCTCCACCTGCGCCCGCACCGCCTCAAGAGAGATGTTGAGGCTCTCCAACGCCTTGGCGGCCACGCCCTCGCCCTCGTGGATGAGGCCGAGGAGGATGTGCTCTGTCCCGATGTAGTTGTGGCTGAGCATCCGGGCCTCTTCTTGGGCCAAGACGACGACGCGCCGCGCGCGGTCGGTAAACCTCTCGAACATTCTCATGACTCCTTGGTTGTGCGCCTACCCCCATGCTAGTCGGAGTCAGGGAAGACTCACGTCGTCATGGGCACGACGTGGGATACACAACCGCCCCGCCGTCGATCATGTTCCCGACTGGGCGGGCGGAGATTACGCCGCAGGCGAACGCTGAGCGACGCCGGCACGTGTGTCGGCCGCGACGAGACGCGTGGCCGTAAGTTCGTTCGGGGTTTTGCCTGCTGGTGCGGGTATGAGCACGGTCCGGCGTCGACCATGAACCGACGGTTGCGCGTTCCGGTCGCTGCGGGCTCGACACTGCCGCGCAGACGGGTTGGCAGGTTGTGCAGGTATCCCGCGCGGCTTGGAACCTGCACATCCCGCCAAACCACGGACCCTCGACCACTGCCACAGGTGAGCTCGACAAGTTCGACTCGGGCGCCGACACCGCCCCGCCAACATTGAATTGCGGGAAAGTGGTCGGGTTCGGAGTCGAGGACCCAACAGGTTTCCCCCACATCGCAGAGACGGGCGGCAATTCCCGTTGAACGGGCCGCGCGGTCGCGCTGACCGGCAGCGCGGACCCGAACCCCGACGAGCTTACGGCTGTGACAACTAGTTTGCGGCCTCGTACGCCGCCCGTATCTCAGAGGAGACGCGACCGCGGTCGGAGACGTCGTAGCCGTGGGCTCTGGCCCAGTCGCGGACGTCGGAGGCACTCGGTCCGGCGGTGCGTCGAGATCCGCGTCGGGGGGCGCGGCCGGGAGGCTTACGCGCGGCGCCGACGTACTTGGCCAGAACATCCCGCAGCCTTGCGGCATTCTTGGCGGACAGGTCGATCTCATAGGTGGCGCCGTCAAGGCCGAAGGTGACAGTTTCGTCGGCGCTGCTGCCGTCCAAGTCGTCTTCAAGCACTATATGCACACGCTGAGACACGGCTTGTTCCTTTCTGGGTGATTGCTTGCCAGCCAACGCTAACAGCCCTAACTCAAGAGCGCGACTCGAACAGGAAGCCGCCGTTGATCATTGCGGCCTTAGCAGCGGGAACAGAATTGACTCCCGTATTCCGACGCCTGTGAGCAACATCACCAGACGATCGACTCCCATACCCATTCCGCCTGCTGGTGGCAGGCCGAACTCCAGCGCGCGAAGAAATTCTTCGTCGAGGTCCATCGCCTCCGGGTCGCCCTGCGCCGCGAGCCGCGACTGCTCGGTAAGCCGCTCCCGTTGGATCACCGGGTCGTTCATCTCCGAATAGGCCACGGCGAGCTCCACCCCGTTGACCACCAGGTCGAAGGCCTCGACCAAGCCGACCTCCGAGCGGTGCGGCTTAGCGAGTGGCTTTGTGGACGCGGGATAATCCCGGACAAAGGTGGGCGTCACCAAAGTGTGCTCGACCAGCTTTTCGTACAGCTCGAGCACGATCTCGCCGGTGCCCCACCCGGGTTGCAGCTCGACCTCATGCTTGTCGGCATAGGTGCGGAGCGTTTCCGCATTGGTTTCGAGGGAGACTTCCTCACCCACCGCTCGAGACACGACCTCCAGCAAGGTGACGTGACGCCATTCGCCCTCAAGGTCGATTTCGCTGCCGTCGCGCGCCCGGACAACGGTGCGGCCCAGCACCCGGGCAGCCCTCAGGACGAGCGTTTGCAAGGTCTCAGCCATCGTGTTGTAGTCGCCGTAAGCCGCATATGCCTCGAGCATCGAGAACTCGACAGCGTGGGTCGAGTCCAAACCCTCGTTGCGGAACGTGCGCCCGATCTCGTAGACGCGCTCCACCCCGCCCACCACGGCGCGTTTCAGGTCGAGCTCAAGAGCGATCCGCAGCAACATGTCCTGGTCGAAGGCGTTCAGGTGGGTGCGGAACGGCCGGGCGGCGGCACCGCCGTTGGTGAGTTGGAGCACGGGAGTCTCGACCTCGACGTACCCGCGGTCGTCCAGGCTCGAGCGGAGCGACTTTAGAACGGCCGCCTTGTTCCGCACGATCGAACGCGCTTCGGGACGAACGATCATGTCGAGGTACCGAAGCCGGACCCGCGCCTCCTCTGAGAGCGGCCGGTGCTCGTTGGGCAACGGACGGAGCGTCTTTGCGGCCATCTGCCAGTTCGCGACCTGGATCGAGAGCTCGCCGCGACGGCTCGTGATCACCTGTCCTTGCACGGCGAGGTGGTCCCCGATGTCGACCAGCGCCTTGAAGTCGGCGAGTGAGTCCTCGCCGAGCTCCGCCACCGAGAACATCGCCTGCAACTCCGCCCCGTCACCCTCACGCAGCCTGAGAAAGCACAGCCTGCCCGTGTTCCGCACGAAGATCACCCGGCCGGTGACCGCGACATGGTCGCCCGTGCGATGATCGGGCCCGAGCGCGGCTGCGTCGTACGTCGACGTGACCGCCGCCAGCGAATGCGTGCGCGTGACCGTGATCGGGTAGGGGGCCATGCCGCTCTCGATCAGCTTCTCTCGCTTGCTGAGCCGCACCCTCATCTGTTCGGGCAGGTCATCGACCGGCTCGTTGGCCTGCGAGGTGTCCGGGGTCTCAGCCATGACGCCAAGGCTACGACACCCCGCCCCTGCCCCTCCTCGCCATTTGGCGGGTCCTGACGATGCGTCAGGCAGGGGGCCTCTCGCCACACCCGTGAGCGGCTATCGGCGCTGGTTGCGCACAAAGATGAGGCGCAGGCCATGCAGGGTCAGGTGCGGCTCGTGCCTGGTCACGGTGTCGCAGTCGCCGAGCACCCTCTCGGCGAACCCGCCAGCGGCGACGACCTCCAGCACAGACTCGGCAACCCCTAGCTCGGCGCGCATCCGGCGGACGATGCCGTCGACCTGCCCCGCGAGACCGTAGATGGCGCCGGACTGCATCGCCTCGACGGTGTTCTTCGCGATCACCGATCCGGGCCTGACCAGCTCGACTCTCCTCAGCTGGGCGCCCTGATCACCCAACGCTGCAAGGGATACTTCGGCACCGGGGGCGATAGCGCCACCGACATACTCACCGTTCTCGTTCACGACGTCGAAGGTGGTCGCCAGACCGAAGCCCACAACGATGCATGGCGCGCCGTACAGGTCCAGTGCCGCCAGCGCGTTGGCGATCCGGTCGGTGCCGACTTCTCGCGGGTTGTCCACCAGCACGGGCAGCCCGGTCCTCACCCCGGCGCCGACCACCACCGTAGGCGCGGTCGGGAAGTACCGAGCGATCATCTGCCTCATCTCCGGCAGCACCGCAGGCACCGTCGAGCACAGGCAGATGCCGTCGACCCGGCTGGGTTCGGTTCTACCGCCGAGCAGACTCTCGAACAGGACCCCCCACTCGTCGGCCGTTCGCCGTTCGACGGTCGCCACTCTCCAATGCGCCGACAGGTCGGTGCCGTCGAAGAGCCCCAACGTCGTCTCGGAGTTGCTCACGTAGATGCACAGCAAGGACACGAGCACCAGGTCCTGGGGGCTAGCCAGCCGTGCGCGACGGTTGAGCATCAGCCAGCGCCTGAGAAGGCACCGACAACCCGACAGCCGCGGGCGAGTCCGGCAGCGCGATCGCCGAGGCGTCGGCCGCGTCGAGCAGGTCGGCGTCGACGGTAACCGATCCGACGTAGTTCAGGTCGGCCTGCGTGACGGTGGCCCGGTGGACCTTCGACTTCCTCACGGTGCGGATCATGGCTGCATCGCACTGCTGAGCCGTCGGTCTTGGAGCCGAACGGCAACGTTGTCGATCAGCCGAGTGGTGCCAACCCTGGCGGCGACGAGTAGCCGTGCGTCGCCGGTCTCCGGCGCCTCGCCGAGGTCGGTGGCGCGCAGCGCGAGGTAGTCCACCGCCAGCCCCGGCTCGACGGCAAGGACCGCCCCCGCGGCAACCAGTACGTCGTCCGGTCCGCCTGCACCTGCCGCCTGCCCGGCCCGGAGCGCGCGGCTCAACGCCAGCGCCGAGGCCCGGTCAGCCGCTGAGAGGTAGCGGTTGCGGGAGCTCAGCGCCAACCCGTCCGGGTCCCGGACCGTCTCGCCGCCGACGATCTCGGTCGCCAGGCAGAGGTCGGCGGCCATCCGCCTGATCAGCACGAGCTGCTGGTAGTCCTTCTCACCGAAGACGGCAATGGCCGGCTGCACGAGCCCGAACAGCTTCGCCACCACAGTGAGCACGCCGCGGAAGTGCCCGGGTCGGCTCGCGCCGTCGAGGATCGTGGCGACGGCGCCGGGCTCGATCGTGACCTGTGGCAGGCCGCCCGGATAGACGGTGTCGAGATCAGGGGCGAAGACCAGATCGACTCCGTTCTCGTCGCAGATCTCGAGATCTGCGTCGAGGCTGCGCGGGTAGGCCGCCAGATCCTCGCTGGGGCCGAACTGCATCGGGTTGACGAAGATCGAGACCACCAGCACGTCGCCGCGAGTGCGGGCTTCGTCGAAGAGCGCGACGTGCCCGGCATGCAGCGCACCCATGGTCGGGACGAGCGCCACCCGAGCCGACCCGGCTCCGTGTTCGCGAAGCCCGACCTGCAGAGCCGCCCGCGTCGTCACGACTCGCGCATCGACCCTCTGACGCGGGGATGCCGGCCGGGCGGTGGGCTCCGCGCTCACGCCGAGATCCCGGCAAGAGCGTCGTTGAGCATCCCCATCAGGACTGCGGCGCGCCGAGGTTCGAGACGGCCGTCGGCTACCGCGTGGTTGGCGGTTGCGCGGGCCATCACGACGTAGGACTCAGTCGTCGATCGTGGCTGCCCGGCGAGCGCCAGGCTGCGCAGATGGGAACGCACGGTCTCGACGTCCCCGCGCATGATCGGCCCCGTGAGGGCTGCGTCGCCGTAGGTCAAGGCGTTGTCGAGCGCCGCCGTGAGGAGCGGCTGCAGCGTGGCCGCGGGGTCGTCGGACCCGGCTGCCGCCAGCAGGTGCATCGCCTGGGCGACCAGGGTCGCCAGGTGGTTGGCGCCATGCGCGAGCGCAGCGTGGTACAGCGGTCGGTTCTCTTCGGTGACCCAGTTGACCTTGGCGCCGAGGCTCGCCGCGAGGGCCTCAGCGACCGGCCGTTCGACGGGGTCGCACGTCACACCGAGGACGCAGCCCGGAAGCCGATCAAGGTCGACGTCCGTGCCGGTGAAGGTCATGGCGGGGTGCATCGCGAGTCCGTAGGCACCGGCCTCGATGGCGGGCTGGAGAACGCGGATGCCGTGCCGTCCGCTGGTGTGTACGACGTACTGCCCAGATCGGATGGCGCCGGAGGCGACGAGCATCCGCACCACGTTGTCGAGGGCGTCGTCGGGGACAGTGAGAAGCAGCAGGTCGCAGCTCCTGGCGACTGCGGTGGGCTTCTCGATCGGGGTACCCGGGAGCAACGTCTCGATCCGGGTGCGGGAAGCCGCGGACTCGCCTGCTACCGCTGCGGTCGGATGTCCTGCCTCGCGGAGCCCGGCAGCAAGGACCGCACCGACCCGCCCGGCGCCGATCACGCCGATGGAGAACTGCGAAGCGACCATGCTTCTCTGCCTTTCCGTTCCAGTCCCCGCGGGGTACCAGACGTTGGAGCATGCACCCCAATCTCAGGTGAACTCAAATGTAGCGCCCGAACTGCCCGGGCAGCATCCGGGACAGCCGTGGGATGTCTCACGGCTGATGGCAGACTGACCTCTCGATGGCCAGGCGCACGCGCCCGCCCGCACCCCTCGCGGGGGTGCTGCGACGGGACACCACCATGTTGGCCGCCGGGTCAACGCTCAGCGGACTATTGGCCTACGGGTTCTTCGCCACCATGACGCGTGGCCTTGGGCCGGCCGCGGCAGCTCCCGTGTCGGTGCTGTGGACGTACTGGAGTTTTGCCGCGGCGGCACTCACGTTCCCGGTCCAGCACTGGATCGCCCGTTCAGTGGCGGCGACGGGCGGCGAAGGTCCGGTCCGACGGGCACTGCCCCGCGTCGTCTCGGTCATGCTCGTGGCGGCGATAGCCTCCGGTGGGTTGGCGTGGGCGGCGCGCGAGGCGCTGTTCCACCGTGACGACGTGTGGTTCCCGCTCATGGTGGCGGGCGTCACCTTGGGGTCCGGGCTGGTCGGACTTGTGCGAGGTGCGCTCGCTGCACGCCGTCGATTCACCAGCCTCGCCCTCCAGATCGTGACCGAGAACGCCGTGCGGTGCCTGGCCGCCCTCGTCCTGCTGATCTTGGACGTGGAGTCCGCTGTCGCGTACGGGCTCTGTCTCACATGTGGTGCCCTCGCCGGGCTGTGGTGGCCCTCTTCCCTGCGATTCTCGCCCCACTGGCGCGGCGGCGAGCGGCGCGAGCAGGCACTGGCCTTCCTGAGCCGGGCATCGAGTGCGCAGCTGCTGGCCCAGGTCATCCTCACGGGGAGCCCGGTGCTGTTGACCCTTGGCGGCGGCACTGCGGTTCAGGTCACCGCCCTCTTCTCGGCATTGGCGCTGTTCCGGGCGCCGTACACGTTCGGCTTGGGAGTCGTGTCGCAGCTCACCGGGAAGCTCACGCGGATGGTCGTGGATGGCGACGCGACATCCCTCAGGCGGACCGCCCTCCTGGTCTTGGGCTCCACCGCGGTCGCCGTCGTGGTCGCCGCGGCGATCGGCGCGACAGTGGGAGGGTCCCTCACCGAGCTCGTGTTCGGTGAGGGGATCTCGCTCCCACGGTCGCTCCTCGTGCTGGTGGCGGTGGGCAGCGCGTTCGCCGTCGCCAACCTCCTCGCCACCGTGATCGCGATGGCCCAGAACCGGCCTGGTGTCGTCACGCGAGCTTGGCTGGCAGGGGCCTTCGCGGCCGGTGTCTGCTTCGTGCTGGCCGGCCCTCCCCCGCTGGACCGAGCATGTGTGGCCTTCGTGGCGGCGGAGTCCGTCGCGTTCGTGACTTTGATGGCGGCGGTGGCGCGGCACCCTGGCGAGCTGGCCGATCGGGCTCAGTAGTAGCCCTACGACACCCTGGTCGCCGGCACGCGCATCGTGGTCGACGCGATCCTGACCCACCCCGACCTCGACGCGAAACCGGCTAAGGCAGACGATCGGTTGACAGGGTGATCGGTTGACAGAGTGGACGTGACGCTGGGTCCTCCGAACGAGCCGCCCGAAGCGCCACCCGCGGTCACTTGTGGGTGGTCACGTCCGACTCGTCGCCCGCCTGACGGCCGGGCTCACGGGGAGGAGACTGCAGCGCCGCCAGGAGGGCCCTCATCCACGGGCCAAGATCGGACGGTGTCCGGGCTGAGATGAGGTTTCCGTCGACCACCGTGGCCTCGTCCACCCAGTCCACGCCGGCGTTGACCATGTCGTCGCGGATGGCGCTGACGCTGGTCGCGCGCCGGCCCTTGACGATCTGCGCCGAGATCGGCACCCAACCGGCGTGGCAGATGAACGCGACCGGTTTGCCGGCGTCGTCGAAGTCCCGCACCAAGGTGAGCACTGCCTCCGAGCGTCGCAGCTTGTCCGGGGCGAACCCGCCCGGGATGACCAAGCCGTCGAAGTCGTTCGCGGACAGGCGGTCAACCGTGGTGTCCACGGCCACCGGCCCGTGCCCCTTCTTGCCGGTCACCGGACGATCGTCGAGTCCAGCCACCGTGACCGCGACGCCTTCCTCGCCAAGGCGGTAGAGCGGGTACAGCAACTCCATGTCCTCGAACAGGTCGGCAGCGAGCAGGAGGACCTTCTTTTCGGTGAGTGTCACAGCGCCATGCTACTCGCGCTCTCCCGCGTGATCGGAGATACTCAGGTCTCATGCGCGGAATCATCTTGGCCGGGGGCGCCGGATCACGGCTGCACCCGATCACGCTCGGCGTGAGCAAGCAACTGATGCCCGTCTACGACAAACCGATGATCTACTACCCGCTGTCCACGCTGTTGCTGGCCGGGATCCGGGACATCCTGGTGATCACCACACCTCACGAGGCCGAGGGGTTTCAGCGCCTCCTCGGGGACGGGTTCAGATTCGGCGTCTCCATCGAGTACGCCCACCAGCCGAAGCCGGCCGGACTCGCGCAGGCCTTCGTGATCGGCGAGGAGTTCATCGCGACCGAGCGGTGTGCCCTCATCTTGGGTGACAACATCTTCTACGGTCAGGGCCTGGGCACCCAGCTCGAGCGGTTCGCCCTGCGGGACGGCGCGTCAGTCTTCGCCTACTGGGTGACCGATCCCCAGGCGTACGGTGTGGTCGAGTTCGACGAGGCGGGACGGGCACTGTCCTTGGAGGAGAAGCCGACGAGTCCCCGCAGCAACTTCGCCGTGCCGGGACTTTACTTCTACGACAACGACGTCGTCGAGATCGCCAAGCAGTTGCGGCCGTCCCCACGCGGAGAGTTCGAGATCACCGACATCAACCGGGCCTACCTGGAGCGCGAGGCGCTGCACGTCACCGTGCTGGCCCGTGGCACCGCCTGGCTGGACACAGGGACGTTCGACTCACTCAACGACGCCAGCAACTTCATCCGCACGATCGAGAGCCGGCAGGGACTCAAGATCGGCTCCCCGGAGGAGATCGCGTGGCGGCAGGGCTTCTTGACTGACGACGACCTGCTCGAACGAGCTAAGACGATGGTGAAGAGTGGCTACGGAACCTACCTGATCGACCTCGTCGAGCACGGGAGGGGAGCGTCCGCACGCCACCGGCCGCCCGCCACCTGACGTTCCTGTGCGATCAGCGCCCGAGCCGCTGATACTTCAGTTCGGTGGCCCCTTTGTCCCGTCGCCACCAGGCCTCATGGCTTCGGTACCAGTCGATGGTCAACGCCAGGCCGTCGCTCATGTCGGCGTACTGCGGTCGCCAGTCGGTCTCCGCACGCAGCTTGGTCGAGTCGATCGCATAGCGCAGGTCGTGGCCGGGGCGGTCACCGACAAGGTCGAACCAGTCCGGGGGCCTACCCATCAACTCCAGCAACATTGCGACGATCTGGAGATTCGTCCTCTCACCATCTGCTCCGATCAGATAGGTCTCGCCCATCCTGCCTTGCTCCAAAATCGTCACGACCGCGTCGTTGTGGTCGTCGACGTGGACCCAGTCGCGCACGTTCACACCGGCGCCGTACAGCTTGGGTTTCACCCCGGCAAGGATGTTCGTGATCTGGCGTGGGATGAACTTCTCGACGTGTTGGAGCGGCCCGTAGTTGTTGGAGGAGTTGCTCAGCGTGGCCCGGACACCGAAGCTGCGGACCCACGCCCGGACGAGCAGGTCTGCCGA
>JACCUS010000314.1 GCA_013811715.1 Nocardioidaceae bacterium | reverse complement strand
GACGTTCGCTGCGATCGCGTTGCCCGATCGGCGCCGCGCGGAGCCAGTCGGCGCCGACGCGGTGCGCTTCGAGCAGACCGCCGGCGGACGCACCGGTGTCCCCGCTCCACGGCGGGTGAGCCACCCTCCCTTCGTGCAGTTCGCGGCTCCGCTGGCCTGGACAACCCTCACGCTCACTCTGCATGCCGACGGCACCCAGGACTTCGAGCTGGCGGGGGCCAGCCCGTTCCCGCGGCACTGGGTCTACGACACGGATGGTCGCCTCGCGGTCAAGTCCGCCACGATCGACTACCAACGGTGGAGCACGGCCGCCTTCGGCCGGCATACGCCCTGGGGAGACACCGATTCGCCGGCGTTCGTGAGCGACGTGGAGTCAGCGCTCGAGCGTGAGTTGTCGCTCCGGATCATGCGGGCGGGGGTGAAGCCCAAGATCCGGCGACTGCGGGAAGGTGAGCACCTGACCCAGCAGGGTGAGCGGGCCGATGACCTGTTCCTGCTGCTCGACGGTGTCTTGCAGGTCGACGTCGACGGCAAGGCGATCGCCGAGGTCGGCCCAGGAGCCGTGCTGGGCGAGCGAGCCATCCTCGAGGCCGGTCATCGTACCGCCTCACTGACGGCTGTCACCCGGTGCACGGTGGCTGTCGCCGACCGCGGCTCCGTGGACCTGGATGCCTTGCGGGCGATCGCGCAAGCTCACCGCCGCGAGGACACCTGAACTCGCCGCGACACTGCTCAATCTCGGCTCCCGCGACTGGACTCGAACCAGTAACCTGCCGGTTAACAGCCGGCTGCTCTGCCAATTGAGCTACGCGGGACCGCGTCCCGACGGGCGGGCAACGACTGCACACGGTAGCAACATCGACTCGGTACGTCGAAACAGCGCCATCCTTGAAGCAGGGTGCCAACCGCGCCTTGGACGCCAGCGCCCTGGTACGTCGCGAGAGCGCCATCCGCTGCTCATCCCCACTCGCCGCAGCGGGGCCTCAAACCAGCCCGGCGACCTCGGCCTCAGCCTTGCGCAGAGCCAAGCCGGCGACCTCCCGGACGTCCGGCTCATCGGGTGCGAGACCCGCCGCCAGCACGGTGGACCAGGTGATCGGTCCGGCCCCGGCCGGAGACCGCCGTCCCACGACACTCAGCCCGAGCCGCCCCCGGACAGGTGCATACACCGACACGACGACGCTCTTGGTCACCCGCTCCCGCAACAGCTCCAAGAGCTCCCCCGCCTCGTCGACTCCGACGACCGTGCGGCGCTCGGGCTCGCTCCAGTCGGCCACCTCGACGATGCTCAGCCGGCCCTTGTCGCGCTGCCAGTCGGCGCGCTCGACCTGCTCCCAGGGCACCCGTCGGTGGCCTTCCTCGCTGGGCAGGTGCAGAGCTCGGTCACTGCCGACGTACCAGCGTCCACTCGCGTCAAAGGCCCATGCCAGCGCCCGCTCTCCCCGCTCGAGACCCACCAGCGCCTTGACGTCTCGGGGCAGTCGCAGCCGCGAGCGCCGCGCCGCGGCCATCATTGAACCACCGCTACACGTCGCTCGCGATGGCCTGCTCACGCAGTGCCCGACGGTGGCTCTCCAGCGCGACGAGCTCCCCGAACATGCAGTTGTAGTCGCTCGCCTGGGTCACCGGGTTCATCCGCTGCAGGCGCGACTTGACCTGCTCGATGCGCCGTCGGGCTGCGAGCTCTCGGAGCCGGACGGCATACTCGGTCGCCACCCGCCCGTCCACCTCGCCGGTGACGTGCAGCCCCTCCACGGACAGCGCCGAGACGGTGGTGGCGCTGCCACCGGTGGGCAGGGCCGCGAGGACTCGCTCCCGCCCGGCCGACTCGGGCCCGCCGAGGTCGACGATCGCCTCGAAGATCTCCCGGTACCACGGGTGGGTGAAGTCGTCAGGCTCGATGTCCTTGAACGGTGTCGCGGACACACCCGGATACTGCAGCGCCAGCTTGAGCACGTCGCGCTCGATCGAGAAGCGTCGCTCCCGAGGGTCCGGTACGACGTCCGAGCCCCGGCC
>JACCUS010000279.1 GCA_013811715.1 Nocardioidaceae bacterium | reverse complement strand
ATCGTCGTGCCCGAGTCTGTCGAGCAGCCCTATGAGTACTACCGTGACAACGTCGCGAAGTCCCTCGAGCTCTTCGACCAGCTGGTCAAGCTCGGCAAGCCGCGCATCGTCTTCTCGTCGACGGCGTCGCTGTACGACGTGTCGGCGACGTTCGAGGTCGACGAGGAGTCGCCGCTGGCACCCTCCTCGCCGTACGCCCGGACGAAACGTGCGATGGAGATGGCGCTCGAGGACATGAGTGGTGGCACCGACCTCCGGGCGATCATCCTGCGCTACTTCAACCCGATCGGCTCCGATCCCGATGTCGAGAGCGGCCTGTACGACAAGGAGCCGAGCCATGTCATCGGCCAGCTCTTGTTGGCCGCCAAGGGCGTCAAGGACCACTTCACGATCACCGGCACCGAGCACCCGACCCGGGACGGCACCGGCATCCGCGACTACTTTCACGTCTGGGACCTCGCTCGGGCCCATGTGGTCGCTGTCGAACGGTTCGACGCGGTGCTGGCGGACCTCGACGCCACCAGCGCCGTCTTCAACCTCGGCACCGGCAAGGGCGTCACGGTGCGCGAGCTGTTGGCCGCCTTCGAGACGGTGTACGGCGAGCGGGTCCCGACGAAGGAGGCGCCGCCGCGTCCGGGCGACGCCGTCGGCGCCTACGCCGCGGTCGACAAGGCCCGCGACGTGCTCGGGTGGGAGAGCGAGCTGACCCTCGAGGACGGCATCGCGTCGACGCTCGCTTGGGGGCGTAGACGACCCGAGATTCTCGGCTTCGAATGAGCGCCGACGAGCGGCGCCGGATCGCTGTCAGCGACCCGCACGGACACCCAGCCGAGCTGACCGCGGCGTTACGCGCAGCCGGCCTGGTCGACGACGAAGGAGCATGGAGCGGCGCCGATGCCCGCCTGTTCGTCCTCGGTGACTACCTCGATCGGGGGCCTGACGGCATCGCAGTGATCGACCTCGTGATGCGGCTCCAGCATGAGGCGCCCACCAGCGGCGGCGAGGTTCGCGCGCTGCTCGGCAACCACGAGGCGCTCGCGCTCGGGATGTACGAGTTCGGGCCGGCGTCAGACGGCACACCGTCGCGCCGTGCTCAGACGTTCGCCAGCTCGTGGATGCGCAACGGCGGGGTTGCCTCCGACCAGGAGCGTCTCACGGCTGAGCGTCTGGACTGGCTCCGTGCGTTGCCGGCCATCATCCACGACGACGACCTGCTCCTGCTGCACTCCGACACGTTGGAGTACCTCGAGTGGGGCGGCACGGTGGACGAGATCAACGAGACGGTCCGCGTCGCCCTGACCAGCGGCGGCGCCGACGAGTCATGGCTGTGCTGGGAGCGGTTGACGGATCGTTACGCCTTCATGGGCGAGGGCGGCGCGGCGACCGCGCGCGACCTGATGGCAACGCTTGGAGGCTCTCGCATCGTCCACGGCCACAGCATCATCGCTGACCTGGCCGGCGTCCCACCCCCCGAGGTGACCGGACCTTGGTCGTACGCCGATGGACTGGTCCTGGCCATCGACGGCGGCCTGTATGCCGGCGGCCCCCTGCTCGTCGTCGACCTCTGACCCGCGACCCCTGCGACCCCTGCGATTCGTCCGGGTGGCTGAGCGGTGGACTGCACGCGTCGGGGCGGACGAATCTGGGGGCTTGCGATTCGTCCGGGTGGCTGAGCGGTGGGCTGCCCGCGTCGGGCCGGACGAATCGGGGGGTGTCTCTATGGCGGCTGTCAAGCCGCCAGGGTGCCGGTGTTGGAGCCTTCGGGGTTGGGGTGGTGGTAGGGCTTGGTGTCGCGGAGCATCGCGAAGAGGACGTCGACACGTCGCCGTGCGAGGCAGATGAGGGCGGCGTTGTGTTGTTTGCCTTGGGCTCGTTTCCGGTCGTAGTAGACGCGGGAGGTGGGGTCGCCGAGGCTGGCGAAAGCCGACAAGAACAGCGCGGACTTGAGGGCGTGGTTGCCGCGCTGGGATCTGGTCTCGCCTTTGATCGACGAGCCGGACCGGCGGGTGATCGGGGCGAGTCCGGCGTAGGCGGCGAGGTGGCCCGCGGTCGGGAAGGCGGAGCCGTCGCCGAGGATGGTCAGGATCTTGATGGCGGTCCTGACCCCGAGGCCGGGCATGGAGGTCAGGACCTCGGCAAGAGGGTGGGCCTCCAGGCGAGCTTCCAGGTCGGCTGCCAATGCGGCACGCTCGGTGCGGACGTCGCGCAGCTGGGCGGCAACACCGCCGATCACCCGGCCGAACTCGGTGGTGCCGGGCACGGTCACGGTCTGGGCGTCCAGGGCGGCGATGATCTTGGCGGGCAGGGACTTGGCCAGCCGCGGCGAACGGACCCGCATGGTCGCGGTGATCGCGTCGACACCCAGCTCGCGCAACTGCGACGGGGTAGAGGCTTCGGTGAGCAGGTCGAGCACGCCACCGCGGTCGATGTGCTTGCCCAGCAGGCGTTCCAGTGCCGGGTGGACGTGCAGCAACGCGTCGCGCAGCCGGTTCGACAGCCGGGTCGACTGTGCGGCCAGGTCGTCGTCGTAGCCGGCCAGCACGCTCAGCCCGGCGAGTGTCTCGTCGTCGGTGCCGACCCGTCGTAGCGTGTGGGGCATCGTGCGGGCGGCGTCGGCGATGATGTAGGCGTCGCGGGCGTCGGTCTTGCCCTCTCCAGGGTGCAGGTCGGCGATCCGCCGCATCGACAACCCGGGCAGGTAGGCCACGTCGATACTCAGGGATCGGGCCACCGCGATCGACAGAGCACCGATCGAGGCCGGCTGGTCCACGACCACCAGCACCGGCCCGTGAGCCGACAACCGGATGAAGACCTCCAACAGCGCGGCCTGGTCGTTGGGCAGTGCCTTGTCGTGCAGCCTCTTCCCGGCCGGGTCGAGCGCACACGCATGGTGGTCGCTCTTGCCGACGTCGAGGCCGCAGTAGACGGCGTAGGCAGCAACGATGGACTTGTCAGATTCAGACAACGGACAGCCTCCTCGTCCGATCAGCAGGCGACCTGGACACCCGCGCCGGCAGCCACGTTACGAGCAGACCACAGCAAGCTGGGTCAGGTCTCTATCAGCGGTCACTGGCATCCGCCGAGCCCCGGTGACAACACCCCCCAGATCATGATTGACAGGGGCAGCAAGTCATGCCGAGGCCGGTGGCCTGCAACCCCTCCGTGGGGCTAGGAAGAAGGTAACGGGGGGAGACCTGCTGTTTCCGGCAACGATCCTCGCTGCCCTCCTCGGGGGGTTCCGCTGGTCGCTCCCAAGATGACCGCCGGCGCGCACGCCCTCAAGCCATGGC
>JACCUS010000266.1 GCA_013811715.1 Nocardioidaceae bacterium | reverse complement strand
ACCTGGTCGAGCTGGCGCGAAGCCCATCCGGAGACGGTCGTGCTCACGACGGACACCGGCTACCTTCGCTCCTACGGCCAAGATCCCTACGGTTCGTACACGCCGCTTTCGGGCTATTACGAGAGCGAACGGCTACTGTTCGATGTCCTGCACACCGACGATCGCCTGTCCCGCAAGGAGGTGGTCATCGGGGTCAAGCACGGTGAGGATCGTCTGGCAGTGCCGAAAGCGGTCGTCCGAGAGCGCCAGGCGGTACGCGCGACCGTCGGCGGCGAGCCGGTGGTCGTGCTCCACGACCCCGACCTCGACGAGGGCCGGGCGTTCCTCGAGCGCCTGCTCAGCGGCGACACCGTTCTGTCGCCCACGGGCCAGCCCGGCCGCTTCCGCGATGACGCGACCGGATCGCTGTGGGACGCGTCGGGCACCGCCGTGGCCGGCCCGCTCGCGGGCGAGACGCTGCCGAGGCTGCTGTCCCTCGATGTCATGTGGTTCGCATGGGCCGCGTTCTATCCGCAGACCGCCCTGATCAGCTGAAGGTCACGACGGCCAAGCCGGCGCGACCGTCACGGCGCGCGGCCATTGCTGCCGCGCTGGGCACCCGTCGCCGTCGCCTCGTCGCGACTGTCATCGCCCTCGCCTACCTGCTCGTGTACCTGTGGGCGATCCGCCACCTGATCGTCACCAGCGGCCGCGCCGCAGCGTTCGTCGACATCCCGTCCGTGCGGGTCGTTCCTGACTGGCCCTCGCGGGTCTTCGACCAGGCCGCCACGTTCAACTACGAGCCGGTCGTGGCCATCTACCCCATCGAGCGGGTGCAACTCCTCCTCTCGCCCGTCAACACGGCAATGGGTCTCCTGCTCGGCGCGCTCGTCAGCGTCAACATCCTCCTCGCCGACGTCGCCCAGCGCGCCGGGCGGAGTTGCCGGCGCGGCACCGCCGGAGGCGTCCTCGGATCGCTGCCCGGGCTGCTGACCGGCTTCGCCTGCTGCGTGCCGACGTTCGCCCTCGTCCTCGGCACGCAGGCGACGGCGTTGCTGATCGGGCTGCGAAGCTGGCTGTTCCCGGCGGCGGCGGCGGTCGTGCTGGTGACGCTGTGGTGGTCTGCCGGCCGCACGGCCCGAGTCCTGCCGGCTGGCCCACCGGTCGGTCATTGACCGCGCAGAGGAGCTCTCACCAGGGACGATGCGCGCCGCCGCCTCGCTGGCAACAGTCAGCGTCTCGGTGGTGGTCATCGAGGCGGTGTTCGAAGCTCCCGCCGATCGCACCGCTTCGCACCCGGCTCGTCACGGGTCGGGTAGGTAGCTGCCCAGCGTCGAGACGGTGAGGTTGATTCGACGCTTCATCCACACCGGGCCGTCCGCGTCATCGAGGCCGAGCCAGGCGACCAGCTGGTCCTGATGGTCGACGCGCAGCCGGACGCAGCCCTTGCTCGCCGGCTGCGGTGGCACGTTGTTCGCGCCGTGGATCGCCTGGCCGTTGCTGAAGTAGATCGGCCTGTACAGGTTGCCGTTCAGCGGGTTGTCGTACGCCGCCGGGAACTCGGTGCTGTCGTGCCATCCGCCGTTGTCGAGGGCCGGATCGAAGCGGAACGCGGCGGCCTCGGCCAGCACCCGCGTCTCGTAGCCTGCCGAGCCAGTCGAGGCCGGGAAGACGAACGTCACGCCGGACGTGCCGGTGCCGGCGATCAGCACCTGGCAGGTCATGTCGATCAGTGTCCACCGCTCGTGATCGGTCGGCGCACCCGGCGGAATCGGGACCGAGGTCAATGCCAGCAGTTCGGCCTCCTCGTCGCCGCCCATCGCCATGTCGCTGCGGCTGACCGGGAGTCCCAGCAGGACGCGGGCGGTGCACAGCTGCTGGCGGGTCAGGGGACCGGAGATCCCGTCGACGGCCAGCGGTGTCATGCCGTACGGCCCGAACAGCTCGTTCAGCTTCTGCTGCTGGATCTTGATGCCTTGCGGATCGGCGTCGGGGATCAGCGTCGTCGGCGGCCGGGCGCGGCTCGCCCCGTTGAGGTCGTTGACCTCGTTGCCGGGGCAGATGTCGAGCAGGTCGCCGGGATGGATGATGTGATCCTCCCCGAAACCGTTCTCCACCAGCAGGACCCCGGTC
>JACCUS010000262.1 GCA_013811715.1 Nocardioidaceae bacterium | reverse complement strand
CTGGACACTCGTTCGAGCAGGTCGATCGGGTCGTCGGGGCTGAACTGCCCACTGGCCGCGTGGCCGGCCGCCTCCAAAGCGGCGGGGCTGACCCTGACGGCGTT
This sequence comes from Nocardioidaceae bacterium, assembly GCA_013811715.1. Taxonomy (GTDB): domain Bacteria; phylum Actinomycetota; class Actinomycetes; order Propionibacteriales; family Nocardioidaceae; genus JACCUS01. Next base: position 2,493 of record JACCUS010000262.1, on the reverse strand, counting down.
GTGGGCGTGCTTGTCGATCTCCTCCTGCGCCTGCTTCGCGTCGAGGTGGTCACTGACAACGGGGGGTGCAGCGAGGACCTCGCTCGCGGCGAGGGCACCGAGGGCGGTCTCCACCCTCAGCTGGGCGTTCTCGCAGGGGATCAGCACGTGGTAGTGCAGCGGCTCCTCGATCGATTCGTGCAGTGAGGCGACCTCCGCGGCGTCGGCGGGGGTCAGGGCCTGTTCGGCCAGGACGATCACGTCGTACATGGCAGCGCTCCTTCGAGGGCACTCCAGCCCTCACCTGAAGGTGCCATCATGCTCCCGTCTCGACCTGCTACCCAAGCCTTCGCGCACATTGGCCCGCGTGTCAGCGCAAGATGTCGTCCAAGTCGTAGCTGACGGGCTCCTCGAGCTGCTCGTAGGTGCACGACTCGGGGGTCCGGTCCGGCCGCCACCGCTTGAACTGCGTCGTATGCCGGAAGCGGGTGCCCTCCATGTGGTCATAGCCGACCTCGGCCACCAGGACCGGCTCGAGCGGCACCCACGAGAGGTCCTTGCCCGCGTTCCACCGGGACTGGGCGCCGGGCATCCGGCCGCCGCCTCCCTCCGCGGCTGCCCATGCGGCCCACGGGTGGTCCGCGGGGCCGACGACCAGCGACTCGAGCTCCGTGATCAGCTCGGCGCGCCTGGCGGCCGGGAAGGCCGCAGACACCCCGACATGCTGGAGCTTGCCGTCGTCGTCGTACAGACCCAGCAACAGCGACCCGAGCAGCGGCTCGTCGGGCTTCGACGTCTTGTGCAGCCGATAGCCGGCAAGGACGACGTCCGCGGTCCGCTCGTGCTTGATCTTCAGCAGCGTGCGCTTCCCAGGCTGGTACGGCGCCGCGAGGGGCTTGGCCACCACCCCGTCGAGACCGGCACCCTCGAAGCTGCCGAACCACTCCGCTGCCTGCGTCTCGTCCGTGGTGGCACGCGTCAGGTGGATCGGTGCCTGCGCTGTGGCGAGCGCGGCTTCGAGCAGGGCTCGCCGCTCGCCTTGCGGCAGCTCCATGAGGTCCCGGTCGTCGAGGGCGAGCAGGTCGAAGGCGACGAACGAGGCAGGGGTCTCGACGGCGAGCTTCTGGACGCGGGAGTCGGCGGGATGGATGCGTTCGAGCAGCCGCTCGAACTCGAGCCGCCCCTCCATGGCGATGATGATCTCGCCGTCGACGACGCAGCGCTTCGGCAGTGACTCTTTGGCTGCCGCGACCAGGTCGGGGAAGTAGCGGGTGAGCGGGCGCTCGTTGCGGCTCCCCAGCTCGACCTCGTCCCCGTCGCGGAACACGATGCAGCGGAAGCCGTCCCACTTCGGCTCGTACAGCAGGCCACCCTCGTGCGCCCCGGGGGCCGGGATCGCCTTCGTCGCCTTGGCGAGCATGGGCGACAACGGCGGCATGACGGGTAGGTCCATGGAGGCTCTCCTCAGGTGGTCGTGTAGCGGCAGAACAGCTGGCCGTCGGACTCGAGCAGGTGGCGAAGCGTGAGGCGCACCGCCGGGTCGACGGCGGCACCGTGCAGGATGCGGTGGCGGTCGCCGCCCGTGAGCGTCGGCGTGATGGTCAGACAGAGCTCGTCGAGCTGACCCGACGAGACAAGTGCTCGCATCAACGAGGGCCCGCCCTCACAGAGGATGCGCTGATACCCCTGGCCGACGAGCGCATCGAGCGCGACGGGGAGATCGACGTCGTGCTCACCGGCGACGATCACCGGCCCCACCTCCGCCGCCTTGGCGCGGAGATCGGAGGGAGCCGACTGAGCGGTGACGATGATCGTCGGGGCTGCGCCGCCGGTCAGGAGTACGTCGTCGACGTCCAGCGTCCGCGACACCACCGCCAGTGCGGGCACGGGCGCGAGGCCGAGCCTCGTCCGGATGGCTTGGTCGACCTCTGTGTCGAGCACCGGCTGGTAGCCCTCGACGCGAGCTGTGTTGGCGCCGACCAGCACGACGTCACACAGTGAGCGCAGCACCGCGAACACGCGCTTGTCGGGCTCGCTCGACAGCGACCCGGACTTGTCGTCGGCACCTTGCGCCGCCCCGTCGAGCGTGGTGACGAGGTTGGCGCGGACCCACCGGCGATCCACCGGGTAGGCATACAGCTCGGCCAGGTCGTCGTCGCTGAGCTCACTGGGACTGGTGGGGAACAGGGACTGCACGTCAACGATCCTGCCACCCCAGGGTTCTCGTCTGCGCGGTCGGCGGGACTCGGAGACAATGGTGCGATGACTGACTCTGTCGCCGAGTTGCTCCGCCTGCCGCTCGGACCCGTCGATCTCGCCGCGATCGACCCGCGCGGCATACCCGGCTTCGACGCGGACAAGGCCGCCGGCAAGCGCGCGCTGGCCGAGCTCGGAGCCCCGCTTGCTGATCTCCAGGAGCGGCTGTACGCCGAGTCGAAGGCCGGCGGCAGCCGGCGCATCCTCATCGTGCTGCAGGGCATGGACACGTCGGGCAAGGGTGGCGTCGTGCGGCAC
>JACCUS010000255.1 GCA_013811715.1 Nocardioidaceae bacterium | reverse complement strand
TAGAGGCAGTTGAGAGTGGTGGGCGGGACGCTGACGACCGTAGCAATGCGGGCGCCCGACTACGATGGGTCGGCACGTCGCCGGCGTGGCGCAACTGGCAGCGCACTTCACTTGTAATGAAGGGGTTAGGGGTTCGAGTCCCCTCGCCGGCTCTCCCAGCCTGCCTGCCTCCGGCTGATGCTTTACGTTACGTCTGCTCCGGGCGGGTCGTCAGCTCTTCTCGACGTCCTCGTCGACGACGTGTACCGCAGCCTCTTCGGCGCTGGCGCCCGCTCCGTCGATGCCGACGTCCGTGCCGACCATCTCTGCGTCGGTGTCCTCGCCGATCCCCTCATCCGGGTCGACGAGCCGGCCGGCCCTCTCGTCGCCGACTTCGCCGTCGTCGAGGACCTCTTGGTCGGACTCGGCGCCGACTTCGGGCTCTTCTTGGGCCAACCTCTGGTCGAGCGTCTCGCCCTCGGCCTCCTCTTTGGCCGTGTTGCCGAAGCGCTGCGCGGCCGACCACTTCTCCGGCGGTGAGTACCCCTCGTCGAGGACGTCGTCGACTCCGCGGTCGTCGAGGGTGTCCTCGGGCTGGCGCTGGTCGAGCGCTTCGGACTGGTCAGGAGTCTCGGTCATGCGTCCCAGCCTGCCAGCCGCAGACCGAATGGCAACTGCCCAGCAGTGGGGCGGGCAGGACGGACTCGGGGCGCGTGCGAACCCGGAGTCACCTCAAGGCTGCGTTGGGAGCGACCAGTCGACGGGTCGGCCGCCTTGCTCGACCAGCAGCGCGTTGGCGCGGCTGAACGGCCGGGACCCGAAGAAACCGCGCGCCGCCGACAACGGCGAGGGATGGGCACTTGCGATCACCGGTACGTCGCCGAGCGTCGGGCGCAGGGACTGCGCGTCCCTCCCCCACAGGATCGCCACCAGTGGCCCTCCGCGGCGGGCCAGCGCCGCGATCGCCAGGTCCGTCACCGGCTCCCAGCCTCGGCCGCGGTGGGATGCGGGGACCCCGGCCTGGACGGTGAGCACCCGGTTCAACAGCATCACGCCCCGCTGCGTCCAGGCCGACAGATCGCCGTGATGCGGAGCGGCGACACCGAGGTCTTCGACGAGCTCGCGGTAGATGTTGACGAGGCTGGGCGGCAAAGGCCGCACGGCCGCCTCGACCGAGAACGACAGTCCCACAGGGTGCCCGGGCGTCGGGTACGGGTCCTGCCCGACGACGAGCACCCGTACGTCGGCGAGCGGCTGGTCGAATGCCCGGAGGATGAGGTCGCCACGAGGAAGGAACCGACGACCTTGCGCGACCTCGGTGCGCAAGAAGTCCCCCAGCGCGGCGACCTGTGACCGGGCCGGCGCGAGCGCGCCGGCCCAGTCCGAGGCGATGAGCTGGTCGAGTTGGGCATGGCTCATGACCGTCTACTGTGCCGTATGGATCGGCCCACCGAGCGGACTGGATCGGCACGGCACCGATGCAGCCGCGGGGACCTCGGCGTGTTTGCGCCAACACGCCGACGGCAGCAGATTGGCCCTCGAAAGTTGCCGAAAGGCCTTGCGCGGCTAGGCGTCCGCGGGATAGAACTTTCCCTACGAACTCTGGCAACGGAGATCGGGCAGATCGAAAGATCTGGTCACGTCCGATAGGCCTCGTGTCTGTCGGCGCCGAGCGGGGCAACTCGCACGGGCCGCCTGGTGACGAAGGTGGTTTTGGCCGGACCGGACGATCCGTCGCTTCGGAGGCGTCACGGCCGAGGCAAACCGGAGGCTCCGCAAACTCATACTTTGCGGAGCCTCCACCCATTTCGGCCCCAGGCCGCCAGGCCCCCCCAGGCTACCGCTCAGGATGCCGCCGCCGCGAGCCTTGCGCCACCGAGGTCGGTGAGGAACGACTCCGCCCAGGTCGCGATGTTGTTGGTCCTGACTTGCCGACGCATGGCGCGCATCCGTCGGGTCAAGTCCCTCGGGTCGGCCTGCATCGCCGCCCACAGGGAGTCTTTGAGGCCGTTGATGTCATGCGGGTTGACCAAGAAGGCTTGCTTGAGCGCGTCGGCTGACCCGGTGAACTCGGACAGCACGAGCGCGCCGGTGTCTTCGTAGCGGCAGGTCACGTACTCCTTGGCCACCAGATTCATGCCGTCGGAGAACGGTGTCACGACCATGATGTCGGCGGCCCGGAAAAGCGCCGCCATCTCGTCTCGGGGGAAGGACGAGTGCATGTAGTGGATCGCGGGGCGGCCGATCCGCCCGAGGTCGCCGTTGATGCGCCCGACCCACTGTTCGATGTCTTCGCGTACCTCCTTGTACTGGTCGACCCTCTCCCGACTGGGCGAGGCCACCTGCACGAACACGGTGTCCTCCACACTCACGCGACCGTCGATGATCAGCTCGCCGAACGCGCGCAGCCGTTGCCGGATGCCCTTGGTGTAGTCGAGCCGGTCGACTCCGAGCAGCACGTACCTGGGGTTTCCGAGCTCCGCGCGTATCTCGCTGCGGCGACGTTCGACGGCATCGGACTTGGCGAGGGACTCCAGCCCACTGAAGTCGATCGAGATCGGGTAGGCGCGCGTCGCCACGCGGCGGCCGTCCGCCAAGATGATCTGGTCGCGGTGTGTCTTGTGCCCGAGCCGATCACGGACCAACCGGGAGAAGTTGGCGGCCCCGCCTGGTCGCTGGAAGCCGACCAGGTCTGCGCCCAGCAGCCCCTCGAGGATCTTGTCGCGCCACGGCATCTGCCGGAAGAGCTCGGCCGGCGGGAAGGGGATGTGCAAGAAGAAGCCGATGCGTACGTCGGGCCGCAGCTCGCGGAGCATGGCCGGCACCAGCTGCAGCTGGTAGTCCTGGACCCACACGACCGCGCCCTGCTCCGCCGAGGCCGCGGCGGCTTCGGCGAACCGGCGGTTGACGACGACGTACGCCTCCCACCACTCTCGGTGGAACGCGGGCTTGGCGACGACATCGTGGTAGAGCGGCCAGAGGGTGGCGTTGGACATGCCCTCGTAGTAGCGCTCGACCTCATCGGCCGACAGCTTCAACGGGACGAGGGAGAGACCGTCGGCCTCGAACGGCTCAGCATTGTCGAGGGATGTGCCCAGCCAGCCGATCCACACGCCCTCCTGCTGTCGCAGCACCGGCTCGAGGGCAGTGACCAGACCGCCGGGCGACGTACGCCATTCGGTGCCGCTAGGCTGCGGGGAACGGTCGACGGGCAGGCGATTGGCGACGACGACGAAGGAGCTCTTTGGTGGTTCAGCCACGAACCCAACCCTACGGGCAGCCGCGCCGCCCGGGCAGCCGGCACCCGGCAGTTGTTTCGCGCGTGGGCGCGCCGCACGATCAAATGACATCGGTGTTGTTCGTCACCTATCCTGGCTGCAGACCGGCGGGGCATCCGCGAACCCGCCGGCGCTGCCTTCAGGAGTCGGATCGCATGGACGCCGGGAACGTCGTGACCTCGGGTCACGCTGCCCATGCCGCAGCGGGCCTGTCGGACCGTGACCAGCAGATCTTGGCGTTCGAACGGCTGTGGTGGAAGTACGCCGGCGCCAAGGAGCAGGCCATCCGCGAGGAGTTCGCCATGTCGGCGACCAGGTACTACCAGGTGCTCAACGCGCTCATCGACCGCCAAGAGGCGATCGCCTTCGACCCGTTGCTGGTCAAGAGGCTGCGTCGGCTGCGCTCTGCCCGGCAGCGCCAGCGCTCGGCTCGTCGACTCGGCATCGAGATCTGACTCATGGCACTCCCGTCAGCGGTCACCTTGACCAGCGTCGCCTTCGTGCTTGTCGCTGGGGCAGGCTTTGCCGCGGTCACGACCCTCGCGGGGGAGGACCAGCAACCCGACGACAACGTGACCCGGCCGACGGATCAGCGGGAGACGCCCGACCCCACGACCCCCGCCACCCCGACCGGCCCGGATCGCACCAACAACCCCGATCGCGGCGACAAGACGAAGACGCCAGGCAAGGAGGGGAAGAAGAAGCGCCGAGACGCCGTGCCCCAGGTGTTCGTCGAGGTCTACAACAACTCAGGGATCGCGGGACTGGCGGCGGAGAAGGCCGCAATCTTGCAAGGCTCCGGCTGGAACGTGGCGGCCACCGACAACTGGTACGGCGACATCCCCGAGAACACCGTCTACTACCCCGACGGCCTGCGGGCCGAGGCGCTGCAGCTGGCCAAGGTCGTCGACATCACCCGGCTGCACGCGGCCGTGTCACCGATGCAGTTCGATCGCCTCACGGTCATCTTCGTCTCGTACTAGTGAGCCCGCTCGAGCCGACCACACCGGCAGGACGCGACGGGCTGGTCGAAGTGCAGCGAGACCCGGGTCGTGCCCTGGTGGCGTTCGACTACGACGGAACCCTCGCCCCGATCGTCGACGACCCTGCGCTGGCCGTGCCACACCCGGACGTGCTCCGGTCGCTCGGGCGCCTTGCCGAGCACGTCCGGCTGGTCGCGGTCGTCACCGGCCGGCCGGCTCGGGTGGCGGCCGAGATCGGCGGCTTGGGCACCGTGGCCGGGCTCGAACGGCTGGTGGTGATGGGTCACTACGGCAACGAGCGCTGGGACGCCGCCACCGGCTCGCTGCAGACCATCGACGCGCCGCCCGGTCTGGACCGCGCTCGGCAAGAGCTCCCCGTGCTCTTGGACTCGCTCGGGCTCGCTGAGGCCCACGTCGAGGACAAGGGTCTGTCGGTCGTCGTGCACGTGCGGCGGATGCCCGACCCCCCGCAGGCGTTCGCCCGCATGGAGCAGCCGCTGCGGGCGCTCGCGGAGGGCCACCACCTGGTGGCCGAGCAGGGCCGACTCGCAATGGAGCTGCGCACCGGGGGCGCGGACAAGGGCAGCGCCCTCGGAGCGCTCGTAGAGGAGTACGCCGCACGGTCGGTCGTCTTCACCGGTGACGACCTGGGCGACCTTGCCGCCTTCGACGAGGTCGACCGGCTGCGCGCGCAGGGGCTGCCAGGTCTGCTCGTGTGCTCGGGCTCAGCAGAGGTGCGGGTCGTGGCCGAGCGGGCCGACCTCGTCGTCGACGGACCAGAAGGGGTGGCGCAGTTCGTGGCCGACCTCCTCGAATCGCTGCCGGCAAGCCGCGACCGTCTCAGATAGCGGACACGGATCTCCCTCCGTAAGACGGGCGGATAGATTCGGGCGGCATGAGCATCCGCCTTGAAGCCCGCCAGGACACGTCGGTTCGTTTCGGGAACGCGCGGGCCCTCGTCTGCCGCGAGTGTCGCGCCGAGCAGCCGCTCGGCCCGTTCTACGCCTGTCCCGACTGCTTCGGACCACTCGAGGTCGGCTACGACTTCCCCCCGCTCACCCGCGCGCGGATCGAGGCGGGGCCGAAGAACATCTGGCGGTACGTCGACCTGCTGCCGGTCCGCCCCGACATCGCGGAGATCCCCAACACCCAGCCCGGGTTCACCCGGCTGATCCGGGCGGACAACCTGGCCCGCGAGCTCGGCATCAAGACACTGTGGGTCAAGGACGACTCCGGCAACCCCACCCACTCGTTCAAGGACCGGGTCGTCGCGGTCGCCCTCGCAGCGGCCAGAGAGCTCGGGCTCGACGTGTTGGCGTGCCCTTCGACGGGCAACCTCGCCAACGCCGTGGCCGCCGCCGCGGCCCGGGCGGGCATCAAAAGCGTCGTCCTCATCCCGCACGATCTCGAGCGACCCAAGGTGGTGACCACGGCGGTGTACGGCGGCACGCTCGTCGCGGTCAAGGGCAACTACGACGACGTCAACCGGCTCGCCTCCGAGATCGCCGGAGAGGAGCCGGGATGGGCGTTCGTCAACGTCAACGTGCGGCCCTACTACTCCGAGGGTTCCAAGACGCTGGGGTACGAGGTCGCCGAGCAGCTCGGTTGGCGGCTCCCCGGCCAGGTGGTGATCCCGGTGGCGTCGGGGTCGCAGCTCACGAAGGTCGACAAGGGGTTCAAGGAGCTGACCGGGCTCGGCCTGGTCGAGCAGTCGCCGTACCGGATCTTCGGAGCTCAGGCGGCCGGCTGCGAGCCGGTGGCGGCCGCCTTCCGCGAGGGGCGCGACGTCGTACGTCCGGTGCGACCGGACACGATCGCCAAGTCGCTCGCGATCGGAAACCCGGCCGACGGGCCCTACGTGCTCGACGTGGCCCGGCGCACCGGAGGTGCCGTCGAGTCCGTGACCGACGAGGAGGTGCGTGCCGGCATCTTGCTGCTCGCCCGCACCGAGGGCATCTTCGCTGAGACGGCCGGCGGGGTTACGGTGGCGACGCTGCGCAAGCTGGTCGCCACCGGACAGCTCGACCCCGACGTCGAGACAGTGGTGTTCAATACCGGTGACGGGCTCAAGACGCTCGACGCGGTCGCCGACCGGGTCGGGCCGGCCGCGACCATCGAGCCGACGTACGCCGCCTTCGCCCGCGCGGCGGAGCGTCGATGACGAGGAGAAGCGACGATGAGGAGAAGGCGATGAGCGTCAACGTCAGGGTCCCGACCATCTTGCGCACCTACACCGACGGTGCCTCCGAGGTGAGCGCCGACGGTGACGCGCTCGGCGACGTGCTCGACTCGCTCGACGCCGCGTACCCGGGCATCAAGGGCAGGATCGTCGACGAGCAAGGGGCCCTACGCCGTTTCGTCAACGTGTACGTCGGCAACGACGACGTGCGCTTTCTCGACGGGTTGGCGACCCCGGTCGCAGAAGGGGCCGAGGTCTCGGTGATCCCCGCCGTCGCGGGTGGCTGAGCCGGTCGATGGCCGCCGGATGGGCTAGCGAAACTTTGGGCCGGTGACACGAGGGAGGCTGGGACGCATTACGCGTCCCAGCCTCGATCCCTCGTCGCACCCACGAGGAAGCATCAGGTTATCCGGGCGCTGTCTGCCCCCTCAAGGAGCTGCTGCGAAAATGACCCGTTCGGGCTATGTCGACTGGGTCCCTTGGGGGACGTCGGGGGCGGCGATGCTAGACATCTCGGCCTGGTGGGATAGGCTCGTCCCTTGCAGATCGCAACACCTGTTCCAAGAGGATGCCGGTGAAGCGAACGGCATCACATCTGGGGGTCCGCAACCGAGGGCCCTCGACCGAGCAACAGGAGTAGCGATGGTGCAAGGCACCGTGAAATGGTTCAACGCCGACAAGGGTTACGGCTTCATCGCCGTCGATGGTCAAGACGACGTCTTCGTCCACTGGTCGAAGATCCAGTCCGATGGCTACAAGTCGCTCGAGGATGGCCAAGCGGTCACCTTCGACGTCGTCGACGGCCCGAAGGGTCGCGAGGCCCACGAGGTCAAGCCTTCCTGAGTCTGGCCTTTGCAGACTTCTATCCGAAGCGGTCCGGTCCCCTAGGGGCCGGGCCGCTTCGCCTTTCCCTGGCGTTGCACGGTGGCTTGCACTCGGGTGGGTCGAGTGCTAGAAATGGGTTAGCACTCTCGTCCCGAGAGTGACAGCGATTGGCTCGATGAGGGCTAGCTCGGCGGCGGGAAGGGTCCGTGTGTCGAGGGGTCCGTCCGTCGCGGGCGTCGTACCAGTCGAATCCACATTTCCAACGCGGGAGGACTCGCGTACATGCCCAAGCTCATTGCGTTCGACGAGGAGGCCCGACGGTCCCTCGAGCGTGGAATGAACACGCTCGCAGACGCCGTCAAGGTGACGCTCGGCCCCAAGGGTCGCAACGTCGTCCTCGAGAAGAAGTGGGGCGCGCCGACGATCACCAACGACGGCGTGTCCATTGCCAAGGAAATCGAGCTCGAAGACCCCTACGAGAAGATCGGGGCCGAGCTCGTCAAGGAAGTCGCCAAGAAGACCGACGACGTGGCCGGAGACGGCACGACGACGGCGACCGTGTTGGCCCAGGCGATGGTCCGCGAGGGCCTTCGCAACGTGGCAGCGGGCGCCAACCCGATGGCGCTGAAGCGCGGCATCGAGAATGCTGTCGAGGTCGTCAGCTCCCAGCTGCTCGAGATGGCCAAGGAGGTTGAGACCAAGGAGCAGATCGCCTCGGTCGCGGCCGTCTCCGCCGGCGGCGACACCAGCGTCGGCGAGATCATCGCCGAGGCCATGGACAAGGTCGGCAAGGAAGGCGTCATCACCGTCGAGGAGAGCAACACCTTCGGGCTAGAGCTCGAGCTCACCGAGGGTATGCGCTTCGACAAGGGCTACATCTCGCCGTACTTCGTCACCGACACCGAGCGGATGGAGGCCGTCCTCGACGACCCCTACATCCTCGTGGTCAACTCCAAGATCTCGGCGGTGAAGGACCTGCTGCCGCTGCTGGAGAAGGTCATGCAGTCCGGCAAGCCGCTGCTGGTCCTGTCCGAGGACGTCGAGGGCGAGGCGCTCGCGACGATCGTCGTCAACAAGATCCGTGGCACCTTCAAGTCGGTCGCCGTCAAGGCTCCCGGCTTCGGTGACCGGCGCAAGGCCATGCTGCAAGACATCGCCATCCTCACCGGTGGACAGGTCATCAGCGAGGAGGTCGGTCTCAAGCTCGAG
>JACCUS010000246.1 GCA_013811715.1 Nocardioidaceae bacterium | reverse complement strand
GGTCCCAGCCGGGCCGCACGGTTGGAACCGGCGCGCCGGTTGGCCGTACTCTCGAAGGCACCATGTGGTCACAACGCTCCGTCATCGACTACTCGCTGCAACGGCGAGCGGCGTTGTCGACCCTCTTCAACGGCGGCGCGACTTCGGCCGAGGACGTCTGTGACGCCGACCCCTACACCTTGCGGGCCGCCAAGCACCACGGTGAGCCCGCCCCCGGCCCGTGCCCGGTGTGCCGCAAGCCCGAGCTGGCTCACCTGTCGTACGTGTTCGGCGATGAGCTCGGCCAGTATTCCGGCCGGATCAAGTCACGCGGTGAGATCGAGGCGATGGCCCATGAGCACGGCGAGATCCGCATCTACGTGCTCGAGGTGTGCCAGAACTGTGGCTGGAACCACCTCGTCGAGTCCTACGTCGTCGGGGACGGTGTCCCGCGCCGGCCACCGCGCCGCCAGCGCACCGTCGAAGACGACGACTAGCGGCCGTGAGTAGCAGGCAAGCGCGGCCGTCGAGCGGCTGGTGGCGCAAGATCTGGAGGGGCCAGTCCCGGGCGGGCAGGGACAAGGCCCCCAAGCCGACCGGGAGCGGCAAGAACGGCAAGGTCAGGATGCGCGACCTGACCGGTTGGGCCAAGGCAAGGCACGCCGCTGCGAAGACGGCCAAGTGGGCGCTGATCGCGGGCGTAGTCGGTGCCCTGGGCGCGGCCATCGCGGTCTACGTGACCTACCAGCTGATCGACATCCCGGACCCCAATGAGGACTTCCAGGCCCAGACCAGCACCGTCTACTACTCCGACGGCAGGCATGTGCTCGGCCAGTTCGCGTTGCAGAACCGCGAGAGCATCCCGATCGAGGAGGTGCCAGACCATGTGCAGGACGCCGTCATCGCCGCGGAGAACCGCTCCTTCCGCAGCGACGAGGGCGTGGATCCCAAGGGAATCGTCCGGGCAGCGTGGCACAACCTGCGTTCGGAGTCCACCGAGGGCGCGTCGACCATCACCCAGCAATACGTGAAGATCCTCTACCTCACCCAGGAACGCTCCTGGGAGCGCAAGATCAAGGAGGCCTTCATCGCGGTCAAGATCCAGAACCAGCTGAGCAAGGACCAGATCCTGGAGGGCTACCTCAACACGATCTACTTCGGCCGCGGCGCCTACGGCGTCGAGGCCGCGGCGCACGCGTTCTTCGACAAGCAGGCGAAGGACCTCACAGTCCCCGAGGGTGCGGTGCTCGCCACGGTGTTGAACTCACCCGGCACACTCGACCCCGACATCTCTGAGAAGTACCGCGAGCCGCTGCTGGCACGCTACCGCTACGTGCTCAACGGAATGGCCGATATGGGCAACCTCGACTCCGACCTGGCGGAGCGATACGGCCGGGAGTTGCCGAAGTTCCCCGAGATCAAGGAGACCAACGCGTACGGCGGCCAGAAGGGCTACCTGATGACCTTGGTCGAGCAGCAGCTGATCGAGGAGGGGCTCACCGAGGAGGAGATCAACGGCGGTGGCCTGACGGTCATCACGACGTTGAACTGGGAGGACATGCGCGCCGCCGGCCAGGCCGTCAAGGAAGTGCGCCCCAACGGCAAGGAGCAGCTCCATGTCGCCCTCGCCTCCATCGAGCCCGGCACGGGCGCCTTGCGGGCGATGATCGGTGGTAAGAACTATCTGCAGAGCCAGATCAACTGGGCTATCGAGGGCGCCCAGCCGGGGTCGTCGTTCAAGGCCTTCGCCCTGGCCGCCGCGCTGCGGGACGGCTTCACCCTTACCGACACGCTCGACGGCAACTCGCCGTACGTCTTCCCCGATGGGACCGCTTTTGAGAACCAGGGGAACGTCTCGTACGGCACCGTCAGCCTTGCCACCGCCACCGAGAACTCGATCAACACCGCCTACATCGATCTGACCACGGAGCTGGGTCGCGGGCCGGAGAAGATCATTAGCGCGGCGGCTGCCGCAGGTGTCCCGACCAGGGGCATCGAGCCGGAGACGGGGGTCGCGCTGGGGGGTGCGGTGGTGCCGACGGTCGAGATGGCCGAGGGCTACGCGACCTTCGCGGCTGGTGGCGAACACGCCGATTGGTACCTGCTGGAGGAGGTCAGCGACCCCAGCGGTCTGCTGTTCGAGCACCAGGACGAGACGGACACCGCCTTCAGCCCGGCGGTGACCAGCAACATCACTTACGCGCTGGAGCAGGTGATCGACAGCGGTAGCGGCACGGCCGCGAAGGCGTTGCGCCGCCCCGCCGCCGGTAAGACCGGGACCGCCACCTCGTCCGCGGACAGCAACAAGGACGGCCAAGACGACGTGTCCTCGTCGTGGTTCGTCGGCTACACGCCCCAGCTGGCGACCGCTGTGATGTACGTGCGTGGCGATGGCAACGACGCGCTCGACGGCTACCTGGAGCCGTTCTACGGCGGCGCGTACCCCGCCGAGACCTGGACGGCCTACATGGCCGAAGCGCTCGCGGGCGAGCCGATCGAGGGGTTCCCCGCCCCGGCCGAGCTCCAGGGCGAGCCACCCACCTACGTCCCACCCACGACGTCGTACGAGGCGACCTACGATCCCCCGGAGACGACGTACGCTCCGCCGGAGACGACCTACGAGCCGCCGGCGCCGACGACGACGTACGAGCCGCCCGAGACCACGGAGCCGGAGACGACCATTCCGCCGGAGACGACCGAACCGGAGACGAC
>JACCUS010000229.1 GCA_013811715.1 Nocardioidaceae bacterium | reverse complement strand
TTCGTCTGCCGGGTCGTCGATTTAGCGCTGCCGAGCGCCTCCGGTAGAGTCGTTGCTCCTTCGGGCTGTGGCGCAGCTTGGTAGCGCGCGTCGTTCGGGACGACGAGGCCGCAGGTTCAAATCCTGTCAGCCCGACTCTGTGATGTCTCAAGACATCGGCGACAGCCGGACCTGCAACTGCGGGTCCGGCAGTGGCTATTTTCGGCTGCCCTGACTCTTCCGTGGGTGCCGTTCCCCGCCTAAGCGCTCAGCTAACGGCAGCGCCGAACCACTTTGGCATCTGGCTGAGGAGATCTGCCTGGTCTTCGCCGGCCCAGGCGACGTGACCGTCCGGCCGCAGCAGCACGGCGGGCACATCCAGTGCCTCGTCCCAGGTGTCCCGGCGGACCTGGTCAAGGGCGTCACCGGCCCACGCGACTCCGGCCAGTTCGCTGGCGAACCCCCCTCTCGACAGCGGCGGCGCGGAGTGGCCCCAGGTGTGGGCCAGAACGGTTCCTGTGCGCGGTTGGGGCCCTCGGCCGGGCAGGGGAGTAGGCCCGAACCGTTCCTGTGCGCGGTTGTGGCCCTCCGCCGCGTGGTTCGACATGAGGAGTTACGGCACCGGGTTGTCGGCCATCAACTCGGCTGCGACAAGTTCTGCGATCTGTGCGGTGTTGAGCGCTGCACCTTTGCGGAGGTTGTCACCGCAGATGAACAGCTCCAGCGTCTGCGGGAAGTCCAGCGACTGACGCAGCCGACCGACGAAAGTGGGGTCGGAGCCCACCACGTCGGCGGGGGTGGGGAACTCGCCCCGCGCCGGTTCGTCGATCACCACGACGCTAGGGGCTTCGACCAACGCCTGGCGCGCCTCGTCGACGTCGATCTCGCGTTCGAAGACGGCATGCACGGCCAACGAATGAGAGGTGACCACAGGAACGCGCACGCAGGTCGCAGAGACCTTCAGATCGGGGATACCGAGGATCTTGCGCCCCTCGTTGCGCACCTTCAGCTCCTCACTCGACCAGCCTCCGGCTTGCAGGGACCCCGCGAACGGAATCACATTGAGCGCAAGCGGCGCGGGGAAGGGGGAGTCGTCCCCGAGCTTGTTGGCCACGGTGCGGCGCACATCCCCGGTGACTTGGCCCAGTGCGCGGTCGCCGGCAACCACGTCGAGCTCGTCGTACAACCGGTCGATCCCGGGCTGGCCTGCGCCCGACGCCGCCTGATAGGACGCCACCACGAGCTCGCGCAGTCCCCAGTGGGCGTGCAGCGCCCCCATCGCGTCCATCATCGTGAGCGTCGTGCAGTTGGGGCTGGCGACGATCCCCTTGGGCCGGTTGCGCACTTGTGCCGCGTTGACCTCCGGTACGACGAGGGGCACCTCGGGGTCCATCCGGAATGAGCCGGAGTTGTCGACGGCCACGGCGCCGTTCGCGGCCGCGATCGGGGCCCAGACGGCCGAGATCTCTTCTGGCACGTCGAACATGACCACATCGATGCCCTCGAAGGCGTCTTCGGCGAGCTCCTGTACGACGAGATCCTCACCTCGACAGCGCAGCGTCCGGCCCGCCGAGCGTGCAGACGCCAACAGCCGGATCTCCCCCCAGACGTCTTGGCGTCTCGACAAGATCTCGAGCATCACGGTGCCGACGGCCCCGGTGGCCCCCACGACGGCCAGGCGCGGTTTGCCCTCACCCTTCATCGTCCGGTCCCCCCGTAGACCACGGCCTCGACTTCGTCGCTGTCGAGTTCGAAGGCGCGGTGCGCCGCCGTCACTGCTGAGTCGATCAGGTCCTCGTCGATGATGACAGAGATGCGGATCTCGGAGGTGGAGATCATCTCGATGTTGACACCCGCCGAGGCGAGCGCGGCGAAGAACTTGGCTGTCACACCTGGATGGCTGCGCATCCCGGCGCCGACGAGGGAGACCTTGCCGATCCGGTCGTCGTACAACAGTCGGTCGTAGCCGACCTGGCCCTGCAGCCGCGACAGCGCCGTCATCGCCACCTGGCCGTCCTCCCTGGGCATGGTGAAGGAGATGTCGGTGCGTGCCGTCGACGCCGCAGAGATGTTCTGCACAATCATGTCGATGTTGATGCCGGACTCGGCCAGCGCCTCGAAGATCGTGGCCGCCTCACCCACCTTGTCGGGCACCCCCACCACGGTGATCTTGGCCTCGCTGCGGTCGTGCGCCACGCCGGAGATGATCGCTTGCTCCACAGGGTCCCTCTCTTCGGAGTCGGTGACCCACGTGCCGGACCGCTGCGAGAACGACGACCGCACGTGGATGGGCATGTTGTGACGCCGCGCGTACTCAACGCAGCGCAGGTGCAAGATCTTGGCGCCCGACGCGCACATCTCGAGCATCTCTTCGTAGGATACGCGCGGGATGCGTCGGGCGGTCCGCACGATTCGGGGGTCGGCGGTGAAGATCCCGTCGACGTCTGTGTAGATCTCGCAGACCTCGGCGTCCAGCGCCGCCGCAAGCGCGACAGCGGTTGTGTCGGAGCCGCCCCGGCCGAGCGTGGTGATGTCCTTGGTGTCCATCGAGACCCCTTGGAAGCCGGCGACGATGGCGATGTCACCCGCGACGAGAGCGGTCTCGATGCGGCCGGGAGTGACGTCGATGATCTTCGCGCGGCCGTGAGTGGAGTCGGTGATCACCCCCGCCTGGCTCCCGGTGAAGGAGCGGGCGGTCTGGCCCAGGTTGGCGATCGCCATGGCCAGCAGCGCCATCGAGATGCGCTCTCCGGCCGTGACCAACATGTCGAGTTCGCGTCCCGGCGGGAGCGGGGACACCTGCTCCGCGAGGTCGAGCAGCTCGTCGGTCGTGTCGCCCATGGCGGAGACGACCACACAGACATCGTGGCCCGCCTTCTTGGTCGCGACGATCCGTTGCGCAACGCGCTTGATGCCGTTGGCGTCGGCGACGGAGGAGCCTCCGTACTTCTGCACGACGATGCCCACCGGTGTGACTCCGTCCGTCTCATGGCCCCTGTCGCGGCCGAGCGGTGAGCTCGCCGCAGTGCGGGTCTGCTCGGAAGTCTAACGAGCAGGCGCTGCGGGCGATCTCTGGTTGCTAGATGTCGTCGGCGGCCGCGACGCGAGACGCCTCGATCTCGCCGATCTCGGCCGCGTCCAGTCGATCGTGCGCGATGACCGACTGCAGGGCACGCAGCGACGCGCTGGCTTCGGCGCCCCAGCTCGACACATAGGAGAACTGCCACCACCACAGGGCCTCCTGGGTCGACCCGGCTCGGAAGTGCCGCAGCCCGTGCGCCACGCTGGCGGCGATGTCGGCGAGGTCGTCGGAGAGCCGGGACGAGACGAGCTCGGGCGGATCGACGTACGGGTCGAAGACCTCGGTGAAGTCGTCGACGCCCTCGAGCAGCTCGGCCAGTCGCTCGCGCATCAAGTCGAGGTCGGGATCGGGGCCCGCGTCAGGCTCGAACCGCTCGCTCGGCACGAAGTCGGTCTGCACTCCAAGCCTGGCGCCCGCCAGCAACAGCTGGCTGACCTCCAGCAGCAGCAGTGGTACGGCGGTGCCGCGGTCGCCGCTGCGGGCGATCTCGCGAAGCGCCAGCAAGAAGCTCTCGGCCTGGTCGGCGATGCCCTGCGCGAGATCCTCGAGCTCACTCGTCACGGCTGTCGCGTTGTCGCTAGTCATCTACTGAACGTCTCCCCTCGAAGGCGCGCCCGAGGGTCACCTCGTCGGCGTACTCCAAATCTCCCCCGACAGGTAGCCCGCTGGCAAGTCGGGTGACCCGCAATCCCATCGGTCTGAGCATCCGGGTGAGATAGGTGGCGGTGGCCTCGCCCTCGAGATTCGGGTCCGTCGCCAAGATCACCTCGGTGATGGCGCCGTCGGCCAGCCGCTGCATCAGCTCCCTGATCCGCAGCTCGTCGGGACCGATGCCCTCGATCGGGCTGATCGCGCCGCCGAGCACGTGGTAGCGCCCCCGGAACTCCCGCGTCCGCTCGACGGCGACGACGTCCTTGGACTCCTCGACCACGCACAGGACCGACAGGTCGCGCCGCGGATCACGGCAGATCCGGCACTGTTCAGCCTCGGCCACGTTGCCGCAGGTCTCACAGAAGCGCACCTTGTCCTTGACCTCGACCAAGACACTGGCCAGCCGGCGCACGTCGATCGAGTCGGAGCTGAGCAGGTAGAAGGCGATCCGCTGGGCACCCTTCGGACCGACCCCCGGCAGCCGCCCGAGCTCGTCGATGAGATCTTGCACCACGCCTTCGTACAACGCCGACCTGCCTTCCTGGGGAACTACTGGCTTGGCCGCCGTGCTGCGGGCTGCGGCGACGGCGTACGGAGGTGGTGCGCCCGCTAGAACCCTAGTTTGCCCCTGTCCGGATCTTCCCCGCTGCCGAAGCCGCCCGTCAGGCCACCCAGCTGCTGCGCAGCCACCTGCTGCGCGTTCGCGGCGGCGTCGCGCACGGCCGCGAGCACCAGGTCGGCCAGGGTCTCGGTGTCGTCGGGGTCGCAGGCCTCCGGCTCGATGCTCAGCGCAAGCAGGTCGCCGGCGCCCGAGACCGTAGCCCGCACGAGACCGCCACCCGCCGTGCCGTCGACGCGGGTGTCGGCGAGCTCGGCCTGGGCGGCGACCAGCTGCTGCTGCATGGCGGCGGCCTGCTCGAACAGGGCCTGCATGTCAGGCGATCCTTCAGGGAACATCGGTCACTCCAGACAGGTTGGGCGGTCTCGTGGCGCGGGCAGTGGGGGGTCAGGCGGAGTCGTGGCGGATGTCGTCGATGATCTCGGCACCCAGCTCTCTGGCCAGCAGCTCCTGCGAGGTCAGAGCCGAGTCCTCGACCACCTCGTCGTCCTCGTGTACGTCGTCGACCGACGCCTTGGTCTGGCCGTGGTCACCGGCCGTGGCCCGACGAGTGGGCCGGATCGCCTCCTTGGCCGCTCTGATCTCGGCCGTCGAAGCGCTCGTGGGCGCCGAGCGCGGGGGTGCCCGCGGGCCGGTGACGTCGGTGGATCCGTCGATGATCCCCTCGACCCGCCAGTCCACGCCGAGCTCGTCGATCAGAGCTTGTCGCAAGATCTCGTCGGCGCCGCTGGAGGTAAAGTTGTCCCGCGCTCCGGCGTTGACGAAACCGACGGTGATCACGCCGTCGGCGACGGCGGTGACCTGGGCGTTCTGACTCAGCAGGATCCAGGCGTAGCGGCGCATCTTCTTCACCCGTTCGAGGACGCCGGGCCAGAGCTGGCGTACGTCGACCAGCGTCAAGCCCCCAGTGGCAGGTGAGGCTGCAGCCGCCTGGCCTTTGGCTGACTCGGTGGTCGAGCCCGGGGCTCTGCTGTCGGCTGGCAAGGTCGGGCTCACCGCCGACTCGTCGAGCGGCGCCCGACTGTCGGGATCTGCTAGGAGCGGAGGCGCCGATGCGCCGCGGTCAGCGCCAGACGAGGAGTTGTCCGTCTGCGCCAGCGCGTCACCGTCGGGCTCGGCCGGCTGCCGGCCGGCGTCTCGAGGTGGATCTGCGACCGAGAGCCGTCGCTCGATGCGGTCGAGCCGGGCGCCGAAGCCCTCTGGCGTGGCGTCCGCCCCTGGCAGCAGGATCCGGGCGCACATCATCTCCAGCAAGAGCCGCGGCGCCGTGGCGCCGCGCATGTCGGTGAGACCCTGGCTGACGATGTCGGCCGCCCGGATGAGCTCGGTCCGACCGAACCGCGCCGCCTGGCCGTCGAGGCGGTCGGCCTGATCTCCAGAAAGCTCGATCAGGCCACGGCTCGCGGCGTCGGGAACCACCGACACCACGACCAGGTCGCGTAGCCGATGCAGCAGGTCTTCGGCGAATCGACGTGGGTCTTGGCCGGTGTCGATGACCTTGTCGATCACGCCGAAGAGGGTGTCGCCGTCGCCTGCCGCCAGCGCATCGACAGTCTCATCGAGCAGGCTGGTGGGGGTGAAGCCGAGGAGGGCCGTCGCCACGCCGTACGAGACTCCCTCGGGCCCGGAGCCACCGATCAGCTGGTCGAGCACGGACAGGCTGTCGCGCACCGAGCCAGCGCCTGCCCGCACCACCAGCGGGACCACCGTCGGCTCGATCTGCACGCCTTCACGCGTGCACAGCTCGAGGACGTAGTCGCCGAGCACCTTCGGCGGTACCAGCCGGAACGGGTAGTGGTGGGTGCGGGACTTGATGGTGCCGATGACCTTCTCGGGCTCGGTGGTGGCGAAGATGAACCGGAGGTGACCCGGCGGCTCCTCGACGAGCTTCAGCAAGGCGTTGAAACCCTGCGTTGTGACCATGTGCGCCTCGTCGATGATGTAGATCTTGTAGCGCGACTTCATCGGGGCGAAGAACGCGCGCTCACGCAGGTCACGGGCGTCCTCGACACCCCCATGGCTGGCCGCGTCGATCTCGATGACGTCGATCGAGCCCGGCCCGCCGCGGGCCAGCTCGCGGCAGGAGTCGCACTTGCCACAAGGGGTGGGCGTGGGGCCGAGCTCGCAGTTGAGGGCGCGAGCCATGATGCGCGCGCTGGTGGTCTTGCCGCACCCGCGCGGCCCGGAGAAGAGGTAGGCGTGGTGGACGCGGTTGTTCTCCAGGGCATGCGCAAGCGGTGTCGTCACGTGGTCTTGGCCGATGACGTCGTCGAAGAGGTCGGGCCGGTACCGCCGGTACAGCGCGAGAGGTGCGTCCACGACACGACCTTAGCGCCGCCCCCGGACAGGCGACCGGCTGCGCGTCGGGTGCTTGGCAGCGAAGACCCCTCGCGCACCCGACAGAGCTCGCTTACCCTTGCTGCCTTCCGGCCCTGGGGGAGTTGGGCAAGTTGTCGCCACGCGAGGGGCTGCCGCGCAGTCTACGTGACCGGCATCCGGCCGCCCAATCCGCCGACCGCTCGCCGATTTCGGGGAATTTGACGGCAGGCGATAGCCTCCTGCACGGAGGATTCGCATAGTGGCCTAGTGCGCACGCTTGGAAAGCGTGTTGAGTGAAAGCTCTCAGGGGTTCGAATCCCCTATCCTCCGCCATCCTCACCAGGCAAACCGCAGAAGGCTGGCCAGAATCGGCAGTTCGCCTAGACTCAGCCGGATGATCTTCAAGGGCGTGTCCGCCTCCCGACCGTATCCCGAACACGGGCTCAGGCAGAGCGAATGGGCGGAACTGCCGCCACATCAGGTCCGGCTCGACCAGCTGGTGACAACGAAGGACACGTTGGACCTGGCGACCCTGCTGGATGAGGATTCCACCTTCTTCGGCGACCTGTTTGCCCATGTGATCGAGTGGCGCGGCGAGCTCTACCTCGAAGACGGCTTGCACCGGGCGTTGCGGGCCGCCTTGCAGCAGCGCACGGTTCTGCACGCCCGAGTGCACGTGCTGACGAACTAGACTGTCGTGCACCGAGGAGAAGGGCCGCCGTGAACTGGAAGACGCCGATCACCATGCTGGTGCTGCTCGGTGTGCTGCTCGGCGCGGCCTACTACGGCTGGCAGACGGTGATCGATCCGGCCACCGGGGACGACGAGACGGCGACCACCCCGTCCGAGACGAGATCCACGTGCCAGAAGGTGCGGGAGTTCCGCAAGGGCGAGACGGTCCGGCCGCGTGACGTCACCGTCAACGTCTACAACGCCGGCATCATCTCCGGCTTGGCAGGTGAGACGCTCAACGCCCTTGCGGACAAGGGGTTCACCGCCGGCGCAGCCGCTAACGCCCCCGACGACATCCCCACCACGAACGTCACGATCCTGATCGACGAGCGCAGATCTCCACTCATCAGACTCGTTGCCCGGCAGTTCACAGGGCCGGTCCGCTTCTCGCGCGGTCCAGAGCTCCGCCCCGGCGTTGACGTCCTCATCGGGAACGAGTTCCAGGCCGTCGACGAGGCGGCCAAGAGGTTCCTCCGGGTCAAACGCGTCGTCATGACCTGCAAGCCAGCCAGCCCCTCCGCCGGCTGACCATCCAGCGCCCGGCCATAGGTCGCCGACCCCCACCGTCTCGCGCGCCGGCGGGGGGCTGGTGACCCTCTCGGGTACGTACAGTGACCTGCGTGGAGAGGGAGAACGGGCTCGTCGTGGAGGGCATCGTCCGCGACTTCGCTCGCATCCGTGCGCTGCACGAGGTGTCGTTCGAGGTGTGCCCAGGCCGGATGACTGGTTTCGTCGGTGCGAACGGCGCGGGCAAGACGACCTCGATGCGCATCATCATGGGTGTGTTGGCCGCCACCGCGGGGCAGGTGCACTGGCGCGGCGAGCCGGTCCGGGCGGAACAGCGCCGCTCCTTCGGGTACATGCCGGAGGAGCGGGGGCTCTACCCGAAGATGCAGGTTGCCGAGCAGTTGCGCTACTTCGCGCGGCTGCACGGCGCCGACACCGCCGAGGCGGGGCACCGAACCGACATGCTGCTAGACCGGCTCGAGCTCGGCGACCGCGGCGGCGACGTCTTGGAGACCTTGTCGCTAGGCAACCAACAGCGCGTGCAGGTCGCAGCCGCGCTGGTGCACGAGCCGGCCGCGCTGGTGCTCGACGAGCCCTTTCGCGCTCTGGACCCGCTGGCGGTCGACGTCATGACCGGACTCCTCCGCGAGCAGGTCGAGGCCGGCGTTCCCGTACTGTTCTCCAGCCATCAGCTCGAGCTGGTCGAGCGGATCTGCGACGACCTCGTCATCATCGCCGGCGGTCGCATCGTCGCCACAGGAACGGTCGAGGAGCTGCGGCGCTCCGAGGGCGACGCGTACTCGCTGCACATCACCGGCCACGCCGATCTTGACTGGGTCAGCGGGATCGACGGGGTGCGGGTGCTCGACGTCGACGCGGCCGGGGTGGAGCAGATCGTGGTCTTCGAGGCCGACCGCGAAGGCGCCGCGCATGACGTGCTGCGCGAGGCGTTGGGGCGCGGCACCGTGCAGGAGCTGAGCCGCCGGGCACCCACACTCGCTGAGATCTTTCGGGAGACGGTCGCATGACCTCGTCGACGACTTGGTGGCGGTTGGTCGCCGCCCGCGAGGTCACCACCCGGTTACGCGACAAGACCTTCCTCATCAGCACCGCGGTGCTGCTGGTGTTCGTGCTCGGTGGAATCGTTGCAGCCAACCTGATCGGCGGACGCCCGTCGTCGTACGA